>JAYSZC010000772.1:0-3249 GCA_043738235.1 Lewinellaceae bacterium
GTCTGGCATTGGAACAAAGCTCCGCTCACAGCCCGGAAACGTCCCCCGGTACGCCCTCCGTTGCCGTGGTGATTCTGAACTACAACACCCGCCGGCACCTCGAACTTTACCTGCCATCCGTATTGGCCAATAGTCCCGGTGCGCGTATTGTGGTGGCCGACAACGGTTCGCCCGATGACTCTGTCGATTTTCTGCACAAACACTTTCCACAAGTGGAAGTGCTTGATTTACAACACAATTACGGTTTTGCGCAAGGTTACAATGAAGCGCTCCGGCGCATAAAATCGGATATCTATGTCATCCTCAACTCCGATGTGGAGGTGACGCCCGGCTGGATCACGCCCATTGTGGAGGCCATGCAGCAGGATGCATCTATCGCTATTGCGCAACCCAAAATCCTGGCCTGGACGGAAAAAAAACGTTTTGAATACGCAGGCGCTGCCGGTGGCTGGATCGATTACCTGGGATACCCGTTTTGCCGGGGACGTATTTTTAACCACCGCGAAGAAGACCGCGGGCAGTACGACCAGCCGCAGGCTTGCTTCTGGGCTGCCGGTGCCGCATTTTTTATCCGGGCCGATCTGTACCATACTTTCGGCGGATTCGACGGCGATTATTTTGCACACAATGAAGAAATTGATCTCTGCTGGCGCGTAAAAAGGGCCGGCTATACCGTCTGGTGTATCCCGCAATCGGTGGTGTATCACCTCGGCGGGGGCACCCTGCAATATGAAAGTCCGCGCAAGGTGTTTCTCAATTTTCGGAACAGCCTGTACAGTTTGCTGAAGAATGAACCCTGGGCCAAGTTGTGCTGGTTGCTTCCGACCCGGTTTGTGCTGGACGGGCTGGCTGGCGCGCGTTTTGCCGCAAAAGGGCAGTTTCGCGCCATCTGGTCTATCGTAGAAGCCCATTTTTCATTTTATTCCAACCTGCCCGCCTTGTTTACAAAACGAAAAAAAGTAGCGGCGCTCGTTGCGCAACACCAAATCGGGGCGGCGGACAACGCCGGCGTATACAAAGGGAGTATTATTGTGGCGCATTACCTGCGCAGGATCAAACAATTCACGACCTTGATGAAAGGGATTTTATGATTAACAGTATTCAATGGAACACGGATTGAAAGGATGTGACACGGATTTTATATGTTCAATATCAATAAAATCCGTGTCACATCCTTTCAATCCGTGTTCTATTGCATTAAACCGCTCAATCATGTACGAACTCATTCACGAAGACGAGCACCTGCTGGTGGTGCATAAACCGGCCGGATGGCTGACCATTCCCGACCGGGCCGGCAACAAAGACAGCCTGCTCGGGGCGCTGGAAAAGCGCTACGGCAAGGTCTTCGTCGTGCATCGCCTCGACCGCGAGACGAGCGGTATCCTGTGTTTTGCCCGAAACGCGGAAGCGCACCGGCATCTCTCCCTGCAATTTGAACACCACACTGCGGATAAATACTACTTCGCCCTCCTGGATGGCGAATTGCACCACGAAGAAGGGGAAATTGACAAACCGATTGGGGAGCACCCGGTCATTCCCGGCAAAATGGCGATTGTCAAAAACGGCAAACCCTCACTTACTTTTTACCGGGTCATCGAGCGTTTCAAACGTTTTACCTTCGTGGAAGTGCTGCTCAAAACGGGCCGCACCCACCAGATCCGGGTGCATTTCAGCAGTATCGGTTATGCCCTTGCCGTGGATGCCTTGTATGGCCGCCGCCCCGCTTTTTTTCTCTCTGAAATCAAAGGAAAAAAGTACCGTTCCGGGAAAAATGCCGAAGCGGAACGCCCGCTCATGGAACGCACTTCGCTGCACGCCACCCGCTTGCGCATCGACCATCCGGCTACCGGCGAACGGATGGAATTCAAAGCGGAATTGCCGAAGGATTTTGCCGCGCTGCTGAATCAGCTGCGGAAATGGGGCGGGTGAGCGATAAGCGAAACACAAATTTTGTAAAATAGGCTGTACTGCCTACTTTTGCTTACCTAACAATCTAATACTCACCCAATGAGACAATTTACCCCCGATGAAAGCACCCGCCTCGCTGATTTGCTCAATGAAGCCTTTGACCCTGAATCGCTCGAAATGGTGTTGTACAGCCGCTTGGGCCGCAGATACAAGAACCTGGCGCCTGCCGGAAAAACCTTTGATTATCAACTTTATAAGGTCATTGAAAGGGCTAACATGGAAAATTGGAACCTGCAATTGCTCAACGCAACGGCATCGGCCCGCCCTGGAAACGGGGAATTACAACTCCTGGTTCAACAGGTTGGTCTATTGGGTATTTCCGATCAGGGATTGCAGGCGCTGGTTAGTAAAACCGGTTTTCAGGACGCGACCAAATTACTTACGCGGCTCTGCCAGATATTCGGGCAGGTTTGCCGCATCGAAATACAGGGAGAGCAGGAAGGCACCGGTTTCCTGGTCGGCCCCGATCTGTTATTGACCAACTACCATGTAGCCCGAAAATTTATCAAAACCCCGGCATTAACAACGCAGGTCATTGCCCGATTCGATTACCGCAGTCTGGAGAACAGCCCGGCTGTTTACGGAGGTACCACGGTGGCTTTAGCAGCAAATAACGCGGTGCTGGACTATAAGGAATTCGACAAGGTAGATACCGACCTCAATTATCCGCCCACTACTCCCGTTCCGGAGGATAAACTGGATTATGCCCTGCTGCGACTGGCATCTCCCATAGGCAAAGAACCTGGTGGGCCGCGTATCGCCGGTCAGAGACCGGAAGGTGAAGAAGCGCGCGGATGGATCAAGTATCCCAATCCCGTACCCGAAATGGCTCCAAGCAGCCCGCTGATCATCGTGCAACACCCCAGCAGGCGGCCATTGGAAATCGCTTTTGAATCGAACGCAGTGATCGGCACCGACCCCAACGGCGTGCGTTTGCGATACAACGTCAACACCGAAGGCGGCTCTTCCGGCTCCCCTTGTTTCAACGAAAAATGGCAGTGGGTGGCCTTGCACCACTATGGCAGCCTCGCCCGGGACTACAACCAGGGAGTGCCTGTTGCAAAAATCATTGCCGCATTGCCCGAAGCACTGCGTGCAGAACTTACCCCGGAAAACCTTTGATCTATTATGATTCGATTTGAAGATTTACCCGATATCATGACCGATTTGCTCACCGGATACTCTACACCGGAGAGTTTTGAGTCGTTTTTTTTTCAAAAAATGAGGTTGAACTTGGCACAGTTCGCCGGAGATGGCGATTGGGAACAGCGGTTAAGGGAC
>JAYSZC010000773.1:0-8378 GCA_043738235.1 Lewinellaceae bacterium
GGCGGGACTGACCCCGCGACGAGGGATGGATCCTGCCTCGATCCTGGAGCGGTTCCTTCTCCAGCCACGCATCGCGTTTGTGCGCGCGGTCTTGGATACACACGGATTTTCCTTCGTAGAGTTGACTGAATTTTCGCGGATCGCGGATTTTATCCGCCCGTAGACCCGTGGCATTTGTTCTTCGATTTTGCAGGGTAATAAAATTCGGGATGACTCATATTTTACTTATCTACGCGTGTTGAAATTTTATCCACAATAAACCAGCCCTCATTCGTTTTGATCAGGTTGAAATAGTCTGTGAACAGCGCTTTCGGCGTTTCCAGTTCGCATTTTGCGGAAGCAATGTTGCCGGTGACGTCCAGCAAGAGGATACGCCCTGATGAGCCGGCATCTTTCGCGCGAGGTTTGAAACGCGACAAATAATCGGCCCGGCTGATGTCGCTAAAAGCATTGTCGCGAAAAAATTTCAGGTGGCAGGTCGGGTGCATCGCTTTCCCGACTTTAGCCGTGTCGCCCGTCATCCAGCCTTCAAAATAGAGGTCTTTGATGAGCGTTTCGATCTGTGTTTTTTCGTCTGTTTGCGCTTGCATCCGGGCGCCGGTCATTGCGATGAATAAAGTGAATATCAGGTATTTTTTCATGTTTTACGTTCGTTCAGGTGTTTGCAAACCATAGACAAGCAGATTTTTGTGAGGCTGCATATATATAACTGCGCTTAATACTTAATCTTTTTTGTAACTGGTTAGCATAGGGGCAGCGCCTGGTAATATGAACGGGGCGCTGCCCCTCCAACCATATTCACCACTTCATTCTACAAATATCATCGGGGCGCTGCCCCTTTTGTTAGCCGGTTCCGGATGCGATGCCTCTCGTAAATGTCTTACATTAGAGACTGCTGTAGTTTTGTTTAAATTCTTTGTAAATGCTTGATTATGAACACTAATAACCAATAACTAATAACGGATAACTACTTCCCCAGCACCACGACATCCATAGCGTTCACGTTGATTTGCTTACCGGCTGACTGGCGTGTAAACAGATTTTTATATTTGTTCTTTTTCAGTGCCGCATGGGTGAATAACAAAGGTTTGTCGCTGCGGTTAATGATAACGATCACTTCTTCTTTGCCAAGTTTGCGACTGAATGCATACATCTTTTTTTCATCGTCTACTGCCAAAGTGGTGTAGTTGCCAAGTCTGACAGACTTATACTGCCGGCGCAAGCCGATGAACTTTTGGTACCAGTCAAATAAATCCTGATCGAATTTTACCTCATCGGGGCTGTGTTTACTTTGGTCGGGATTAGCGGTTTCCGCATCATACTTTTTATCCGGCCACACCATCGGCTTGCGGCAGTCGGGGTCGTTGGCGCCCCACATCCCTGCTTCATCGCCATAAAAAAACATAGGCGAACCCAGGTAAAGCATCTGAAATGCTACGATCAGTTTTAGTTTTTGCCTTTGTTCGGGCGTTGGTTTTCGTGCATTGTAATTTTTATTGTTGCTCTTTTGGCTCCAGTTAAAATATTTGCCCCAGTCACCGAACTTTCTACCATCCGGGTTGGCTACGGCGCTGGCAAGACGGGTTGCATCATGGCTATTCATCAGGTTTTGCATATTGAAAGCCACCCCTTCCCCAAATGCTTCCCGCAATTCTTTCAGTTTACGATCGAACTCGGTCACTGTGGAAGCGCTGGTATCCTGCACAAAGAAATCATGCACGATGAAGGCAAAGTTATAATTCATCGTAGCGTCGAATTCATCGCCACCTAAATAAGGCCTGGTTTTTTCAATCGGATCAACCAACTCGGCGGTCAGGTAAGCATTCGGATTGATGGTGCGCACCCATGTACGCCAGTCTTTCCAAAAAGCATGTCCGACATCATACGCCACGTCCAGCCGCCAGCCGTCGATACCATGCGCAGCGCCTTTATTCATCGGGTTCATCCAGCGCATCGTGGAATTGAAAATGTATTGCTTCGGCCCTGCAACGATGCCGGTACTGTCTTCTTTTAATTCAGGCAGTGTTTTTACCCCGAACCATCCTTTGTAGTCGAACTTGGTGCCTGCAACGCTATCCCGCCAGCTGACGATATTGAACCAATCTTTGTACGCAGATGCCTGCTGGTTTTTCTCTACATCCTGAAAGGCAAAATTCTTTACCCCCAGGTGATTAAACACGCCGTCGAAGATGATGTACATCTTTCGTTTGTGCACTTCTTCAATCAGTTTCAAGGCAAGTAAATCGGCCTTTGTCCATACCCAGGTTTCGGGGGTCAACGGATTTTCATTTTCCATCATTTTTTTATCTCCTTCCGGATCGGGTCCGAAAGTAGGGTCCACATGATGATAACACAATGCATCGTATTTATGGGAGGAAGGAGACCGGAAAATGGGTGTTATGTATATGGCATTTACGCCCAATGATTGTATGTAATCGAGTTTGTTGATGATCCCCTGCAGATCACCTCCATACCTTCTCCGCTGTAGCTGGTAATAAATGCCTTTCCCGTTTTTCTGTTCGTACGCTTGCAGCTGATACCAGTCGCAGGTCCATGGATGGATTTCGAACGGCGAGGTGTCGTCAAACGGATACGCTCCGTTCTGGTCGCCTACTTTCGGGTCGTTACTCGGGTCTCCGTTGTTGAATCTTTCCGGGAAGATCTGATACCATACAATGCCCTTGCTCCACTGCGGAGTAAAATCATTTTGGGCGATACCCGGTAATGTAAAGCACAACAGGATTTGAACCGAGAGAACAGGTATAGATATTTGTTTTTTCATCATCTTTAAAATTTGACGGGAGCATGCGCACTGTGCGTAAATATACGCACATGGGAAGGCTTAATAGCATGAATGTCTTGCATTTGCCCATAATGGGGTTGATGTTACCACATGAAACCCCACATTTTCTTGAAATGTACCGGCAGTTGACGAGTTCCGCCATTTTTTGTATTGGCATGCCTTTTTTACATTCTGTTGTGAACTTCTAATATTCACTTCTTAAATTTTCAAACAATGAAAAACGAGAAAGACGAAAAGGGCGGCAAATCCAATACTAAAAGCGGCTCACAAAGCGGCAAATCCGGTGGTAAATCCGGTGGCCAAGACAGCAAACCGGGCAGTAAAACCGGTAGTCGAGACAGCAAATCGGGCGGTGACTCAACTCATACCTCCGGGAAGGATAGTAAAGATAACGACAAAGGCAGCGCCGGTAACAACGGTAACAAAGGTGGTGGTGGTAGTCGTTAATTTCCCCTGAAAATAAAAGATGGAGTAAGTGGGTGTCTCATAAGACCCGGTTAAAAAAAGTGAACCGAATTTTATTTTTTATCGAGTGCTAAACTTTTCAGGTTTTAAAACCTGGAAAGTTTCTGGTAGCGAAAACGAAATAAAAATTTGTGCCATTTTCGATTTTGATCCTTATGAGATACCCACTTATTATAGCCCTTTAAAAACTGCCCACATTAGCCTATCAATCAAATTTACATAATCATGCAAAATGCTAGAAAACCACAGCTCGGGTCGGAACACCGGACGAACGATCCTAATACATTAGGAGCACCTGTGATTGTTTTTTCCCATCTGCGTTGGGATTTTGTCACTCAAAGACCGCAACACATCCTCACCAGGTTAGCCAAAACGTCCAAAATCTTATTTGTAGAGGAACCCATACCGTTCCAGGGCGACGAAGAAGGTACGGCGAACCTTATTTCCATATCGGAAAATATTACCGTACTGCAACCCAAAATCCATGCTGCCAATTTAATTGACGGCTTGAAAGCGCTGATTCAACAACATGGCGCTTACTTGTATCCACAAGACCCGATACTCTGGTTTTATTCAGCCGCTTTCCATGAAATATCCGATCATCTGCCGCATGCTCTAAAGGTATATGACTGCATGGATGAACTGGCAGCATTTAAAGGCGCTTCTCAATTGCTGGTCGACCAGGAAAAAACACTATTACAAAAAGCGGATGTCGTTTTTACAGGCGGAAAGTCTCTATACGAATCCAAAAAGCAGTGGAGCAATTCGATCTATTGCTATCCCAGTTCGGTGGACCGCGCACATTTTGAAAAAGCGCTCCTGGAGTCCACACCTATCCCTCCCGATATTAAAGATATACCGCATCCGGTTGCAGGCTATTTTGGTGTTATTGATGAACGCATTGATTACCAACTGCTTGCTGAAACCGCACAACAGAATCCGGATATTTCATTTGTTATGATTGGTCCGGTCGTAAAAGTAGAACAGGCGGATTTGCCGCGCGCGCCGAACCTGCATTATCTGGGTGGAAAACACTACGATCAGCTGCCCAATTATTTAAAAGCCTTCACGGTAGCGATGATGCCCTTCGCGCTCAACGAATCGACGCGTTTCATCAGTCCCACTAAAACGCTGGAATACATTGCGGCTGAAAAGCCGGTGATTTCTACGGCGATCCGCGATGTGGTACGGGATTACAGCCACGTCATTCCGATCGTACAAGATGCAGCAGAATTTACAGCGGCATTAAGGGTTTTAATGCAGGAAGATGAAATAGATAAAGCGCTTCGTATAAGCGGATTTAAAAAAATATTAGATGAAAGCTCCTGGGATAATACCGTTGCATCTATGCAGAAAAATATCGAGCACACCATGAGTTATTCCCAGATGTAATAAGTTATCGGTTATTAGTTATCGGTTATCCGTGTTGATACTCAAGCATTTGTAAAGAATTTAAGCAAAACTAATTTTGCATACCTACTTAAGTAAAAGGACAAAAAGCAATGTAGCTCATTGATTTACATTGCTTTTTACCTTTTTTCATTCTTAAAATAAAAAATGAATACCATGAAAAATTATGACATCGTGGTCATTGGGGCCGGCATATCAGGCGCCGTGCTGGCGGAGCGTTATGCGTCCATAGGTAAAAAAGTGCTGGTACTGGAAAAAAGAAACCATATCGGCGGTAATTGTTACGACTATTATAATGAACACCGCATTTTGGTTTCCAAATACGGTGCGCATCTGTGTCATACCAATTTTGAAGACGTATGGAAATACGTCAATCGTTTTGCTGATTGGGCGCCTTACAAACACAAAGTATTAGCCCAGGTAGATGGTCATTTAGTACCCGTGCCCGTAAACATCACGACCGTTAATAAAATTTTCGGTTTAAATCTTCAATCGGAAGCAGCCATGCAAACATGGCTGGAAGCAAACCAGGTTAAAAATGACAACCCGAAAAACGGAGAAGAAGCCGCACTGGCGCGTGTAGGGCACATATTATACGAAAAAATTTTTAAATCGTACACCAAGAAACAGTGGGATAAATATCCCTGCGAACTCGACGCTTCGGTGCTCAACCGCATTCCTGTACGCACCAATTTCGACCCCTGTTATTTTTCAGATAAATACCAGGCCCAACCGACACGCGGCTTCACCCGCATGTTCGAAAATATGCTCCGGCATCCCAATATTACCGTTTTATTAGAAACGGATTATTTTGACATCAGTCATGAAATTGCACATTATGAAAAACTGTTTTACACAGGACCTGTCGACCGGTTTTTCGATTTCAAATATTCGCTGGAAGAAAAACTGGAATACCGCTCCATCCGCTTCGAAATGGAAACGCACGATATGGAGTATTTCCAGGAAAACTCGGTGATCAATTACCCTTCACCGGAAGACGGGGATTTCACCCGTATTGTCGAATATAAGCACATGACCGGCCAGAAACATCCTAAAACGACCATTTCCAGGGAATTCACCGAGGACATTACGGATCCGGCGGTGCAGGAACCGTATTACCCGGTGCTCAATCCGCGCAACCGCGAAATTTACGCCAAGTATAAAACGGCCGCCGATGGCCTCGTAGATGTACATTTTGTCGGAAGGTTAGCCAATTACAAGTATTTCAATATGGACGAGGCGTTTAAAAATGCCCTCGATCTGTTCGACTTGCTGACGGCCACACAGGATCTGCAAAAGCAGGTAGCTACACTGCCCGGTTTTACTACTATGCCTCTTCCAAAAACAGGTGTGCTTGTAGAAATACCTGTCGGTGCATTACGGTAAATGCCTGTTAGGTAGGTGTGCAAAACCAGTCAATACTAAATCTTTTGTAACTCATTGATTTACATTGCATTTTGCTCTTTGCTATTTTGCCCTTTTTCCTATTTCCTTTATACGAAACCATTCACAGACTATACAAAGTGCGTATGAAAAATATAGATCTGTGGGCTGGATTGGAATGTACCGTCAACCGTGTCGGCGATACCTTTTTTGATCAACTCCGGGCGACCGGCCACGCCGGCCGTCCGGAGGACATTGATCTCATCCGCCAACTGGGCATCCAAACCCTCCGGTATCCGTTTTTATGGGAGCATGCCGCGCCGGATGCGCCGGATCGCTTCGACTGGTCGTGGGCCGATGAACGCCTCGCACGAATCCGGTCGCTGCACATCCATCCGATTGCCGGATTGCTGCACCATGGCAGCGGCCCGGCTTATACCGGTTTACAGGATCCGGAATTTCCCGAACATTTTGCCCGCTATGCGGCGGCTTTTGCACAGCGCTATCCTTGGGTGCGCGATTATACGCCGATCAATGAGCCGCTCACTACCGCCCGTTTCAGCGGTTTATACGGTCACTGGTATCCGCACGAACGGAATGAATTTGACTTTCTGACGATGTTGCTACAGGAATGCCGGGCCATTTGTCTTGCCATGCAGGAAATCCGCCGGGTCAATCCGGCCGCGCGGCTGATCCAGACGGAAGACATGGGCAAATACTGGAGTACACCTGCCCTGCGTCTAGGCGCCGATTTTTTGAATGAGCGGCGCTGGCTTTCGTTCGATCTGTTATGCGGAAAAGTGGATGCGCAACATCCGCTGTGGCACTATATCCTGTCTCACGGGATTACGACTTCCCAATTAGCGTTTTTTCAGGAATTTCCCTGCCCGCCGGATATGCTGGGCATCAACTATTACATTACCAGCGAAAGACTTATAGACGAGGCATTTACGGAATATCCGCCGATGGTGCGGGGCGACCATACGCAACACGGATACGTGGATATAGAAGCCGTACGCACGCGCGTTCCGATCGGTATCGGGCCTGTTCTGGAAGAAACCTGGGTGCGCTACGGTATACCGATCGCCGTCACGGAAGCCCACCTGAATTGTACGCGTGAAGAACAAATGCGCTGGTTTATGGAAATATGGGAAACGACGCGATCCTGCGCACAAAAAGGCATCGACGTACGGGCGGTCACCGCCTGGTCTGTTTTCGGAGCACACAACTGGGATAAATTGCTGACCTGCGATGGTGGTTGTTACGAATCCGGCTTGTTTGATGTGCGCAGCCCGCAACCGCGTCCCACCGCGCTGGCTCGGATGGTTAAAAATCTGGTACAGGAGCAGCCTTATAACCACCCCGCACTGGAGCATCCGGGCTGGTGGCGCAGACCCGAACGCATTTTTTATGCAAGACCTTCCTATGAAGAAACATTTCCTTTTGATGCTGATATGAACAACCCCATTTTAAAGAAATCACAACCGGCCAGGCCTTTGTTGATCACTGGAGCCAGCGGTACACTTGGGAAGGCTTTTGCCCGCATTTGCGACATACGGGCGCTGGATTATCATTTGCTCAACCGGGAGCAAATGGACATTGCCGATCCCGTCGAAGTACAAACGATGCTGGCGAAACTAAACCCCTGGGCAGTGATCAATGCCGCCGGATATGTACGGGTCGATGAAGCGGAGTGCGATGCCGACACGTGTTACCGGGAAAATACGACCGGACCCGCTGTGCTGGCAGCTGCCTGCGCCCGACACGGCTGCCAATTACTCACCTTTTCATCCAATCTGGTATTCGGCGGCCCGCAGGAGAAGCCCTGGGTGGAAAGTTCGGTTCCAGCCCCTTTAAACGTTTACGGCGCCAGTAAAGCGTGTGCCGAGGCACTGGTGCAGGCGGCGCTACCAACCGCGCTCATCGTGCGCAGCAGCGCTTTTTTCGGACCCTGGGACGAGCATAATTTTGCCTGGGCAGTCCTGCAAAATTTGAGTTGCGATCAGCCTTTTCCTGCTTCCGATGCCGTTGTATCGCCGACCTACCTGCCCGATCTGGTCAATGTCAGCCTCGATCTGCTGATAGACGGTGAAACGGGCATCTGGCACCTGGCGAATACGGGAGCGCTGAGCTGGATAAATTTCGCCCGGCGTATCGCGGAGGCCGCAGGCTTAGATCCCGGTCTGATCACATCTTCCTGCCCGCCGGAATCAGGTAGTCGGGCCGTTCAGCCGCCTTACAGTGCCCTGGGCAGTGAACGTGGGCAATTAATGCCTGGCCTTCATCATGCACTTGAGCGTTACCTGGAAGCGGTGGC
>JAYSZC010000774.1:0-3245 GCA_043738235.1 Lewinellaceae bacterium
AAAGGCCGTGCTATCGAGGAGTACACTTACAAATCCAAAATCACTACCCGCCACTGTTCTCCGCTTGTTTCATCGGAGTATTGGTGCAGGATTTGAAAACCGGCGCGTTCATGCGCCCGGATCGAGCGGGTATTGCGTTCTGCGACTTCCGTAATGGTAAAATCATATTGTTTCCGGTATACTTCCTTCATTTTCAAGTACATACCATCAAAAATGCCTTGTCCGCGGCACCCTTCGGCTACACAAATCTGCCCCATAACAAACCAACGCGGATTCGTGCGCAGGGCCTCCTTTTTCCATTCCAATTTATCCAGCATGGCAAACATAGGCAGTAGTACCGGAACCTCTGCGGCAAATTCACGCGGCATTACCAATGCGTATCCTACAACCCGTTCGCCGGCTTTGGCAATGATGGCCGGCGTTGTCCGGTTCATCCGCAGCAGCACTTCCGGGTCGTGGCGCACTGTCACGAATCCTTGTTCCCGCATGGTATCGGCATCGAGGACAGTGGCGTGGTTCAGGGCCTGCAAATCCAGGATTTGTTGTACTTCCTCAGCGCTGCTAACAGTGGTGTAATGCACAGACATGGGTAAAAACTGGTTTGGAAAACGGAACAAAGTAAAGGAATTTTGTCAAAACACCGAACTTGCCCCGCTCTCACCTCTCACTTCTCACCTCTCACTTCTTAAGTTTATGGCTTTGGTTGCCCCTCTTCCCCCCGACCACGATCCCGAAGTTGCCGAAATGGCTCGTTTTTTTAACGAAACCCTCGGATTCTGTCCTAATTCGGTGCTCACCATGCAACGCCGCCCGGCTATTGCGAAGGCCTTTATCGGGCTGAACAAAGCCGTTATGGAGAACCAGGGCCGAGTCAGCAGCGATCTGAAACGCCTCATCGGTTATCTGGCTTCTCTTTCGGCAGGTTGTCAATATTGCCAGGCGCACACCATCCGGGCCGCAGAGCGATACGGGGCGGAACCCGACAAACTCGCACATATATGGGAATACCGCAGCCATCCTGCCTTCTCCGATGCCGAACGCGCCGCGCTCGATTTTGCCGTAGCCGCCTCCGCTATACCCAACGGTGTGGATGCTGCCATTGCTGAAAACCTGCACCGGCATTGGGATGAAGGGGAAATTGTGGAAATCCTGGGAGTGATTGCACTTTTCGGCTATCTCAATCGTTGGAATGACAGCATGGGTACCGCATTGGAAAATCCGGCACTGGAAGATGGCCGACGTTTCCTCAGCAGGCAGGGTTGGTCAGGCGGAAAACACTGCCAAAAGCAAAGCACCCCTAAACACTAAACCCCAAACACTAAACACCAAATAAATGCTGAGCGATTTTTTTGAAAACCGCCTCAGGGCGGCACTTGAACCACTTTTCGGCCCGCTGGATGATAACACATTCAGCGGCATCCAGACCTTTTTTGAATGGGTTGACTTGCATGGCGGGGCCTGTTTGTTCCGGCAGAGCGATCAGGGTGACAGTATGTACGTATTAGCCAGCGGTCGACTCCGGGTACTCCGGCAGGACAGCAACGGGCATCGGGAAGCCGTTGCTGAAATAGCGGCAGGTGAGACCGTGGGCGAAATGGCGCTCATCACGGGCGAACCGCGCAATGCCGATATTGTTGCCATGCGCGACAGCGTTCTGGCTCGTATCTCAAAGGCCGATTTTGAACGCCTGACCACCATTTATCCGCAGGCACTATTTCAAATTTCCAAATCCATTATTGAGCGTTTACGGGAACCATCGATCGCCAACAGACACAAAAAGCATATTATTAACCTGTGCCTGTTGCCGGTTTCCAACTCCGTTGATACGCCAGATTTTACGCGCCAACTTCGGGAAGCGCTGTCTGTTCATGGCGATGTTAGCTGTATAGATAGCGAACATATCAATGCAGCATTGGACACGCCGGATATTGCACAATGCACCCGCAAAGAAAACGCCCGGCATCGCCGCCTCACTTCCTGGCTGGAAGAGCAGGAAAGCATATACCGTTTTGTGCTGTATATTCCAGATCCGGTCGATTCAGAGTGGACACACCGCTGTCTGCGCCAGGCCGATGAGGTGTTGCTCATCGGCGATTCCAGCCAATCGCCCGCGTTACATCCCATTGAAATCAGGTATCTGCAGGGCTGGGAACGCCTCTCTACAGCCGGGCAGACACTCGCCTTGCTACACCCGCCCGAAACAAAACTCCCGGCAGGAACGGCAGCCTGGATAGCACAGCGGCGCCTGAATTTCCACCACCACCTGCGCCGGAACAATACGTCCGACATGGCTCGGCTCGCGCGTTTTTTAAGTGGAAAAGCCCTCGGTTTGGTGCTTTCAGGGGGCGGCGCAAAAGGATTCGCACATATCGGCGTATACCGGGCACTGGAAGAAGCAGGCATCAGCGTCGATCTGGTGGGAGGCACCAGCATCGGCGCCATCATGGGCGCTTTGGCGGCCCGCGGCCTCGACGGCGAAACCATGCGTACGCGCTGTCGCGAGGTTTTTAAAAAAAGCCCGACCGGCGATTTTAACCTGGTACCGCGTGTTTCCGTTTTTAAAGCAAAAAAACTGGAAAGCCTGCTGCAGGAACATTTTGGCGACTTAAACATCGAAGATTGCTGGCTGAACTTTTTTTGTGTCTCCTGTAATCTGAGCAGAAATATACCACATGTCCACCGGGCCGGATCACTTTCCGCAGCGCTTCGGGCGAGTATCAGTATTCCGGGCGTGTTTCCCCCTGCCGAATTTGAAAACGAACTGTATGTGGACGGCGGCGTGTTCGATAACATGCCGGTAGATGAAATGAACCGGCTGGGGGTAGGCGCCATCATTGCCGTTGATTTGCAAATGCACCGGGAAGAAGACCTGACTCAAACGGATGTGTACCGGAAACGGAAATTACCCAACCTGCTTTTTGTGGTGATGGAATCGGCCATGCTCAGCGGGCGTTATCACGCCCAATCACACAGAAAAGTGGTGGATTACTATTTCAACCCACCGCTGCAGGGGATCAGTCTGATTGATTGGAACAAATTTGACCAGATTGAACATATTGGTTATCAACATGCACTGGAAGTCTTGAATAAGTCCGAAGTTGACAGTCCGAAGTCCGAAGTCGACAGTGCGAAGTCCGAAGTTGGCAGTCAGAAGTCTAAAGTCGCCAGTGCGAAATCCGAAGTCGTAAGATAGTTTGTCTGCCCGGGTGCATTTCAAATTGCCGTTGCGGTCTATTGACGGGGTG
>JAYSZC010000775.1:0-3242 GCA_043738235.1 Lewinellaceae bacterium
TGTCCTTTTTCTCATTTATGTCTCGGTATCTTAACGCTTTCATACCACAAAGGTAAGTGCGCGTTATTTTACAACCCTAATTCTGTATACTATCTAATAAATTAGAATTATTTCATCATTCATCATTCATCATTCATCATTCATTCTGTTCCGCCGCCGAACTAAAGTCATACGACCGCAGCTTCGGCGCCCGCCACCAGGTAATTCCCACCACCAGCAGCGTCATACATCCGCCGAAAACGACCGAGGGCACAGTACCCATCAGGCTGGCGGCCAGGCCGCTTTCAAAAGCACCAATTTCATTCGATGATGTAATGAAAATGGAATTGACAGAAGACACACGTCCTTTCATGTGATCGGGCGTTTGAAACTGCACCAGGGAGGCGCGGATAAAAACGCTCACTTCATCGAAAATACCGCCCATAAAGAGGAAGAAAAACGAGAGCCAGAACCACTCGCTCAAGCCGAAACCGATAATACACACCCCGAACCCGGCCACACAGGCGAGCATGATTTTTCCGGCGTTTTTATTCAGGGGCCGGTGCGCCAGGAAAAAAGCCATACTGATAGCGCCCAGCGACATGGCGGCGCGTAAAATGCCCAGTCCCTGCGGCCCCACTTTCAAAATATCTTTTGCAAATACCGGCAACAATGCCACTGCTCCGCCGAATAATACGGCGAACAAATCCAGCATAACAGTGCTGATAATCAATTGATTGCTAAAAACGAATCGGATACCGGCCCGAATGCGCACCCGCGCGGTTTCCGTATGATCGGTATGCGGCACAGGCCGCGGCGCAATCCTCAATATGAATATGAAGGCCAGCAGGGAAAGGCAGGTCATCACCGCAAAAGTGGCCGAAACACCCGCAAAACCGTACAATAAACCGCCTATCCCCAGTCCTGTTACACTGGCTACTTCCCAGGTGCTGCTGTTCCAGGTGATGGCGTTCGGAAGCGTTTCCCGATCCACCAGTTGAGGTAAAAAAGCGAAATTGGTGGGACTGAAAAATCCCCGGGCAATCCCCGTAAAAAAGATGACGGTATAAATCCCTGTGAGCAACAAAGGTGTACCTAGTTCCGCGCGATGGGAAGCCAGCAACCACAACGAAAAACCGCATAACAGGAGTACCAGGATACAGATCGCAAGGATATTGCGGCGGTTGTGTTTGTCCGCCATGTGTCCGGCATACAAGCTGATACCGATGGCCGGCAGGGCTTCCGCCAGGCCGATAAAACCCAGCATCAGCGGATCGCCGGTCAGATCATACACAAAATACCCGACCGAGACGGACATGATCTGAATAGACAATGTCATCATCATGCGCATGGCAAGAAAACGGCGGTAAGCCGGGATGCGAAGCGCTGCGTATGCGTCGGGCCTGGATTCTGTCATGGCACTGGTGAAAAGGAGTTATTAGTTATTTGTTATCGGTTATTTGTGTTGATAATCAAGCATTTGCAAAGAAATTAAACCAATTTTGCTTGATTATTAAAAAAAGGAGCAACAAGGCAAAAAGCAAAGAAAGCGGCGCAAAAGAACGAAACAGCAGCGACAGAAGCATGTATTTATTTACTTTGGCTGCGCCAAATTTTCACCCTTTGCCTGTTTGCCCTTTGCAATTTTGCCCTTTTCCTTACGTCCTGACCAATTCGCCAAACACAGTTTTTATGGAAAGAATTTCCGTTTTTGATATTTTTAAAATAGGCATCGGCCCTTCCAGTTCGCACACCATGGGACCCTGGCGCGCCGCCCAGTGTTTTCTGCGGGAAATAAATATGGCGCAGGTAAAAGCGGTACAGGTAAGCCTGTACGGTTCTTTGGCTAAAACCGGCAAAGGACACGGTACCGACCTGGCAGTGCTGCTGGGACTGAACGGCGACGACCCGGTCACGATTCCTGTGGACGCCGTTCAATCTACTATTGAACACATCCATGCGCACAAAACCATACGGCTCGGAGGCCTGTATGACATTCCTTTAGACCCGGAAAGGGATGTCATTTTTTTATATGACCAAACCCTTCCGTATCACGCCAACGGATTGATTTTCAGTGCTTTTTATCAAAATGGAACAGGTGAAAGCCATACCTACTATTCCATCGGCGGCGGCTTTGTGGTCAAAGAAGGCGAAGAGGATCTGCAAGGACAGGTCGTGTTACCTTTCCCGATCGACCTTGGAAAGGAACTGACGGGCTGGTGCATTCAGGAAGGCCAATCCATTTCGGAAATTGTATTCCGCAACGAACTGATGTGGCGTACAGAGGCACAAATTCGCAGCGATTTGGTGCATATCTGGACAGTCATGCGCGACTGTATTTACAAAGGTTGCCATACCGACGGCGTGCTGCCGGGAGGCCTCGACGTGGAGCGCCGGGCGGCCCCGCTGAGCCGAAAGCTGCTCAACGGCAAACGGTATCGCGATGTGGACGACTGGATCCGGCAGATTAGCAGGGGCGGACATACGTTCCAGGAAATTTTAAAATGGGTCAGTTGTTTCGCGCTCGCCGTCAATGAAGAAAATGCAGCCTTCAGCCGGGTGGTCACGGCGCCCACCAACGGCGCGGCAGGCGTGATTCCGGCGGTACTGATGTACCATGTCTGTTTCAGCGAAAGTTTTGTAGAGGAGGATATCATTCGTTTTTTACTGACGGCGGGGGAAATCGGTAGTTTGTTCAAAAAAGGAGCCACCATCTCCGCAGCCATGGGCGGTTGCCAGGCCGAAATCGGCGTATCTTCGGCCATGGCAGCGGCGGCGCTCACCGAATGCCTCGGCGGCAGCTACGCGCAGGCCATGATGGCTGCCGAAATTGCCATGGAACACCACCTCGGCATGACCTGCGACCCGATCGGCGGATTGGTGCAGATTCCCTGTATCGAACGCAATACGATGGGCGCGATCAAGGCCATCACTGCCTGCCAGATTGCCCTGGAAAGTGATCCGTCCAAAGCGAAAGTCAGCCTCGATGCCGTGATTCGCACCATGAAAGAAACCGCCTTCGACATGAATACCAAGTATAAAGAAACAGCCGATGGCGGGCTGGCCGTGCATATTTCGGTCAACCTCGCAGAGTGCTGATGAGGAATGAGGAATGAGGAATGAGGAATGAGGAATGAGCGGCACAATTTATTTGGCATATTTTTAATGTAAAACATTGATTTTAAATAAATTAAGAATTTTTTCCTCATTCCTCATTCCTCATTCCTCATTCCTCATTCCTCATTCCTCATTCCTCATTCCTC
>JAYSZC010000776.1:0-1326 GCA_043738235.1 Lewinellaceae bacterium
ATGAAAAAGCCATCCGGCTGTACGAGAAAACGGGTTTTCAAAAAGAGGGTGTCCTGCGCGACTACTGCTGGCTGAAAAGCGAAAACCGCTATATGGATGAGGTGATGATGGCTTATATCGTGAGTGGTGAGGCGTGAATCGTGAGTGGCGTCCCGTTAGAAGAATATTGAGTACTTTCTTCTAAGGGATGCCACTCACGACTCACGATTCACCACTCACAACTCACCCAATGTGGACAGCAAGCGGGTGTTTTCCTCCGGCGTACCTACTGTGATGCGCAGGCAATTGCTGCAATGCAATTCCTTGTCGCGGTTGCGCACAATAATGCCCTGTTCGCAGAGGTCGTGGTAAATGTCATTGGCATCTGTCACCCGAACCAGCAGGAAATTGGCATCGGAAGGAAATACCTTTTCCACGCAGGGCAACAGGGGCAACGCACGCTCCAGCCGCTGCCGTTCCGCCAGCAAAATCCGTACTTTTTCTGCCACTGATTCCGTTTGCTGCAAGGCCTGTACAGCCAGCCGGATAGTCATGGTATTCAGGTTGTAAGGGTATTTAATTTTATTTAAAGCATTGATAATAAAAGTATTGGAATAGGCCATGCCGACGCGCAAACCCGCCAGTCCCCAGGCTTTGGAAAGCGTTTGCAGCACGATCAAGTTGGGAAATTCAGCCAGCCGATGCAGCCAGGAAGGACGGCCTGAAAAATCGCCGTAAGCCTCGTCGATCACAACCAATCCGGGGAAACGATCCAGCATATCCAAAATAAAATCATCGGGCAGACACTGGCCTGTCGGGTTATTGGGCGAGCAGAGGAACAGCAATTTGGAATGTGCATCCGATACAGCCATCACTGCCTGGGCATCGGGCGAAAAATCGGGATGCAGGGGGGCGCGGCGAATTTCAGCGCCGTGGATATTGGCCTGCACGGCGTACATGCCGTAGGTGGGCGGCAAGAGTATCACGTTGTCGCGACCGGGTTCCACAAATGCGCGCATGAGCATGTCGATCGCTTCATCCGAGCCGTTTCCGATAAAAATCTGATCTCTTGCTACTGCTTTTAAAGTCGCCAAAGCCTGCCGCAAGGGCATTTGCAGCGGATCGGGATACCGGGAAAAATCTTCCTCCAGCGGGCTGCCCAGGCTGTTTTCGTTGGCGTCCAAAAAAACGGATGCAGTGCCTGTGAACTCGTCACGAGCGGACGAATAAGGTTTCAGGGCGGAGATGCCAGGGCGGAGCAAACGGGCAATATCTTTATTTATCGTATTCATTTTCAATGAGTTGTTTATGCATTTGGCATGGTAGCACGGCCTTCAGGCCGTCGGG
>JAYSZC010000777.1:0-8359 GCA_043738235.1 Lewinellaceae bacterium
GTCATCAGTCCGAAGTCCGTAGAGTGTGCCGTTTCATACCTGGGTTTCCCAAAATGAAACGGCACACTCTACGGACTTCGGACTGATGACTTCGGACTAGAAAAAGATCCCGATTCGAATGGAAAGCATACGCTGGGTGCCTTTTGAGTTTTCTTTTTCATACACATTTTCTTTCAGTACAGAACCGCTATCCGATGTCGAATCGGTAAACAGGTGCTGATAGGCAATGCCGGCGACGAGGGTCGCGCTGGTGGCAATCTCGTATTCAATGCCTCCGCCGAGTCCCCAGGATAATGCGAGTCCGTTGACATCTTTCCGGATATCTTCGTCTTCCGTATTCTGGGAATTGGTTCCACGAATGTCGCCGAGACTTTTTGTGACGAAACCGATGGTGAAAACAGGCAGTTCGGCATAAAATTTTATGCGTGAATCCTCGTTGGAACCTCCCCGCATACGCAGCCCGATCGGAATTTCCACATAGTTGATACGGTAATGCAATTTGGCATTCATAGACAACGTATCGAATTTTGCTTCGCTTAAATCCGATTTGGGCCAAAAAACGCCTTTTTCATACCCATTCTGAATGGTACCTCCTTGATTCAAACCGAAACCAAGCCCAGTTGTAATGGCATAGTTTGGAGCAAAATAATATTCTCCCAACGCGCCAAATTTTAATCCCCAGTTGGAACCGATACCTTCAATTTTTTTGTCATCGGTACGCATCCACGTCCAGGTTGGGCTGGCCTGGAAGCCAAAACGCACACTTTGAGCCTCCTGGGCAAATACATTGCCAATCAACAGATAAAAGACAGAAATTACAGCAATTTTTTTCATAATCAGCAGTTTTTTTGCAGTTTTAAGTACATGCATTTCAATAGACTTGTTGCGGTTGGAAGCGTCACAATTATAACGCAACTGATTCAGCGGTAAAAATCGGAGTTTTATGGATAGAAAATCAAAATTTAAGAACAGCATTTATGCTGTTGTGTTGTCGGGTATGTTTGTAATCCTGTGCTGGGCTTGTGGCGACGACGGAAAACACTCGGCGCCGGACGTATCGGATATTCAGGTTTCGGTCCGAATGCTGCGATTCGAAACGGATCTGTTTGCTTTGGATACCGCTCATATTACTGCCGGAATGGTCGGGCTGGAGCAAAAGTACCCGGTATTTCTGCCATTTTTCCTGTCAGAGGTATTACGCGACCCCGGCAACCCCGGCGAAACCCCGGAACAGGCACTTTCCGGTTTTTTACAAGCGCCGCAGGTGCAAAAACTGTACGACTCCTGCCGTACCAAATATGCCGACTTGGCCTGGTTAGAAAGCGATCTGACCCAAATGTTTCGCTATTTTAAACATTATTTGCCTCAAAAAAATGTGCCGACTGTGGTCACGGCAGTTACCGAACTAGTAGGCGACGCCTATCTGGTGAATGATACCTTGTTGATGTTGAGCCTGGATTATTTTATGGGCGAACAATTTTCGGCGTATAACCCGGATTACTTTCCGGAATATCTCCGGCGGCAATTCAGGCAGGAATATATGACGACAAAATTGGCCACTGCGCTTGCAAGTGGTATGGCAGGGCCGCCTAAAGGCGATAAAATCATTGATTTTATGCTGAATAACGGGAAAATACTTTACCTCGTCGACTGCTTGCTCCCCGCTATGCCCGACAGCATAAAAATGGGCTACACCCGCGAACAGATGGAAGGTTGTTATGCCAATGAAGCGGAAGTTTGGGCGCGGCTGCTCCAGCTCAATGTGTTGTATACGCCGGTAAGCAACAAAAATCAGAAAATTGTCATGCCCAGTCCGGCCTCGGAAATTGTATTCAAGGAGGCCCCGGGCGAAATCGGCAACTGGGTCGGCTGGCAAATTGTAAAAGCCTACATGAAACGCAACCCGGACACGACAATGGAACAATTAATGAACTTTAGCGACCCGCAGAAGTTTTTAGAACAGGCCAAATACAAACCTAAACGGAGTGGTTGATAAAAGTTGATAAAGTTGATGAGGGTTGATAAGGTTGATAAGGTTGATGAGGGTTGATAAGGTTGATAATACAATTGCTCGAAAAGGGTAAAGTTGCTCATTTTTGAGCGGCTGTATTATCAACCTCATCAACCTCATCAACCTTATCAACCTTATCAACACTAATAACCAATAACTAATAACTACTTCCATGAAGAGGCTGCCTATATCCATTTTCCTTCGATCCGCCCGGATATGCATTCCGGTGATGGCGGGGCTGTTATTGGGGCCGCTCTCCCGGCTTACCGCGCAGGCGCCCCCCAGCTTTGAAGCGGCGGCTGAATTCCGGGAGGTCTTGGAAGGCAGTATTTTTGAAGTAACCTTTTCATTGAAAAACGCGCAGGGAAGCCGTTTTATCGCGCCCGATTTTAAAGGTTTCAAAATAGCGGGCGGCCCTTCTGAAATGCGCGGCATGAGCATTGTGAATGGACAGACAAGCGCGCACCAGACGTGGGTATATCAAATAGAGGCGACGCGAATAGGATCGTTCAGTATTGGCCCGGCAAGTGTCACGGTGAATGGTAAAACATTGAATACGAAGGCTTTAACCATTCAGGTCGTTTCGTCTCGCGCAGGCAAGGGCGCTACTTCCGTACCGCCCGGCAACGACGACCAGATATTTATTACAGGAGAATTAGATCGCGAAACGGCTTATCCCGGTCAACAGATTACCTGGCGTATCAGGTTGTATACACAGTTATCTGTCGAAGGCGCCGACTTGATTGAATTGCCCGATTTCAACGGATTTTACTCCAAAGAAAAACGCCGTTTCGATACCAGTGTGCAATACCAGACCGTGGGCGGAAAAAAATACGCCGTAAAAACCCTGCACGAAGAAGCGCTATTCCCGCAGGAACCCAAAGAAATTACCATCGGGGCTGCAAAGGTGCGGGCAGCGGTCGAATCGGACGGCGATTTGGGTATGTTACTGGGCGCCAGACCGGTTTTGTTGCAAACACAACCAGTTCGCATCAAAATATTGCCCCTCCCTGTTCCCGCCCCCACTTCATTTACCGGGGCGGTCGGACAATATGAGTGGTCCGTCTCCGCAGATAAAAATGCGCTCAGCACAGATGATGCCCTGGTGCTCACCGTGCATTTGCAAGGGAATGGCGATGGAAACCGGATCGCGCCGCCTGTTTTTCTGCATTCCGACAGCCTGGAACTATTTGAGCCGAAAGTAATCTCGGAAGAGGCGTATGAAGATATGGAGCAATTGGTGCATTCCAAAGTGCTGGAATATGTCGTCCTGCCGAAAGACCCCGGCTCGTACTCGCTTCAACCCTCGTTTTCTTTTTTCGACCCGGATAGCAATCGCTATCTGATCAGATCATCACAAAAGATTGACTTCCAGGTATCTGCGGGAGAAAACTATCAACCCAAATCTGCCAATCAGGATTCCATTGCCCTCTTGCTTCCGGCATCGGAAGCGCCGCCGGAAGCCTGGAAGCAATGGCTGCGCCCGGCGGTTTTATGGGGCGTCGGGGGCTTGTTGCTTTTTACTTTTCTCGGGATGTTTTTCTGGAAAAAGCAACATAAAAAAACGCCTGCCACTATCCAGGCGACCCAGGCTGCGGCCGCTTCGCCCAGGTCTTTTCGCGATCGTTTTGCCTCTGTGCCGCAGTTGCTACAGGCAGGGCAACCCCGCGCTTTTTACGATGCGTTGCTCAAGTCGTTACAGGCTTACTTAAGTGAAAGAATTCATCTTCCGCCCGCCCAGATGAATCAGGAAAATGTGCGCATCCGCCTGGCCGAATACGGGGTACCGGCCATTCGAATTCAGACACTACTCGCTGTCTGGCAAACCTGCGAACAATCCGTTTATGCAGGACAATCCCAGGACGCTCAAATGCAAAGCACCTGGAAAGCGACGGAATCTGTATTGAGGGAATTGGAAAATGATCTCAGGCACGGCGGAAAATAAAAGGCAAAGAGCAAGGGGCAAAAGCAAAATTTGGCACTCAGTTGCCTTTTGCCTTTCTTTGCCCCTTGCCCCTTGCCTTTTGTTTTTGTCAAAGCCCTGCGATACAGATATATTTCACTTCCAAAAACTCATCCAAACCGTATTTGGAGCCTTCCCGACCAATGCCGCTTTCTTTCATGCCTCCAAAAGGCGCCACAGTGGTTGCTACCAACCCGGTGTTGACACCGATCATACCGTAATCAAGCGCTTCGGCAACCCGGAACACCCGGCCAATATCGCGGCCATAAAAATATGCGGCCAATCCGTACGGCGTATCATTGGCTATTTGAATGGCCTCCTGTTCCGAATCGAATCGCGTGACCGGCGCTACCGGCCCAAAAATCTCCTCGTGCATAATATCCATGCCAGAAGTTACGTCCGCCAGTATGGTTGCCTCGAAAAATGTCCCCGACATGGAATGGCCGCCGGTAAGCAGGCGCGCGCCTTTTTGCCTGGCATCTCCCACCAAGCGCTGTACTTTGTCCAGGGCCTCTGTGTTGATGAGCGGGCCAATACTTACGCCATGTTCCGTACCTGCGCCTACTTTTTGTTTTTGTACGGCGGGGATAAATTTTTCCAGAAATGCTTCATAAACGCCGCTTTGCACCAAAATCCTGTTGGCGCATACACACGTTTGACCTGCATTGCGGTATTTGGATGAGATGGCGCCTTCCACTGCGGCATCCAGGTCTGCGTCGTCAAAAACAATAAACGGCGCATTCCCGCCCAGCTCCAGCGAAATCTTTTTCACCGTATCCGCGCTTTGCCGCATCAGTAATTTACCCACTTCCGTGCTCCCGGTAAAAGATAATTTCCGAACGATTGAACTGTCCGTCAGCGTTTTGCCGATGGTGGCCGCATCCATTCCGGTTACGATATTAATAACGCCGGGCGGGAAACCGGCGCGTGTAGCCAGTTCGGCCAGCGCCAGCGCCGACAGCGGGGTTTCTTCCGATGGTTTGATGACAACCGTGCAGCCGGCGGCCAATGCAGGCGCTACTTTCCTGGTAATCATGGCATTCGGAAAATTCCAGGGCGTAATAGCGGCCACAACGCCTACAGGCTGCTTGGTCACCAGCAGGCGCAGACCGGGCTGGTGGGGCGGAATAATATCGCCGTAAGCCCGCTTGCCCTCTTCCGCAAACCACTCGATAAAGGAGGCGCCGTAACGCACTTCCCCGCGGGCTTCCGCCAGGGGTTTGCCCTGTTCCAGGGTCATCAGCAAACCTAGGTCCTCCGCATTTGCCAGAAGCAGATCATGCCAGCGCCGCAGAATACCTGCCCGCACGGTGGCGGTTTTGGCACGCCAGTCGGCCAGTGCAGCATCGGCTGCCGCAATAGCCGATTCGGTTTCCGCTGCGCCGCAGTCGGCTACCTCGGCGAGCATTTCGTTATTGGCCGGATTGAACACCGGAAAGGTTTTGCCCGATTGGGCGTCTACCCATTCGCCATGAATGTAACTTTGGTGGCGCAGCAGCGTGGAATCTTTTAAAAAGGCCATTTTTGTAGCGTTTTATGTAGTAAAGTATGTTTATAAAGGTTGATGAGGGTTTATAAGGTTGATGAGGTTGATATTCATTCGCTCGAAAAAAGTAAAATCGCTTCATTTCCGAGCGGATGTATATCAACCTCATCAACCTTATAAACCCTCATCAACCTTTCATTTAATCGCAATCGTTTGCCTCGCCCGCCAGGCCCAGAACAGCGCCGCGCAGGAAACCAGCGCAAAAGCGGCCGGAAGACTCCAGAGTTTGGCAATAAAACCGATCAGCGCCGGCCCGCCGAGAAACCCGGCCATGGCAAAAGTATTCATCGTTGCCAAACCGGCGCCAGGCGCCATGCCCGGCACACGGGAAGAAGCGCCGTAAAGAATGGGGGCGCCCAAGGAAACGCCCGCGCCCACCATCGCGAAACCCAGCAGCGCAACGGCGGCATTTTGAAAAATGACAGGCAGTAATAAACCGGTGGCGGCAATAATGCCTCCGCCCATCAATACAATTCGCTCGCCATATCGCACCAGCAGCCCGTCGCCTACAAAACGACCGCCGGCCATAAAAAATGCGTAGGAGGCAAATCCCCAGCCGATCATATAGGGCGGTGATGCCAAAACCTCTTTCATATACACTGCCGACCAGTCGGCCATAGTGCCTTCGGCTAAATTGGTACAAAGACTAATTACAATCAAACTCCAAAGTAGGGCATTGGGGAAGGTAAATTTTTTGCCGGCGGGCGCAGTTTCATCATCGTGCCTGGTTTCCCGCAAAAACAGCAGCGGCCCGCGCAACAGCAGCGCTACGGACACGAGTAAACCCGCAATAATGGAACTGTACAGCAGCGGCAAGATGCCCAAACCGGTGAAAACACTTGCCAGCGCCGCACCCGACATGGCCCCGGTCGACCACAGCCCGTGGCAGGTAGACATAATGCGTATTTGTTGCTGACCTTCCAACATGGTGGAACAGGTGTTCATGGCCACATTGGTGGTAGAAAATGCCGCGCCGGCGAAAAAAAGCGATGCGGCCAACATCCAGACAGAAGAGGCCATGAGCGGCACAACAAATAATACTGCCGCCAGGGCCAATGCAAACAGCGCTGTTTTAGGCGCTCCGAACCGGTGTAAAATAGGAACGGCAAAAGGGTTCATAATCGTTACGCCCGCAGGAAGGGATAACAGCAGTAACCCAAGCTGCGCTTCGTCCAGGCCGAACTTTTCCTTTACAAATGGTATCAGGGCCGACCAGGTGCCAAACAACACACCGGTGGCAGCAAAAACAAGCCCGATAGACCGGGCAATATGATGTCGGTAAAAACTTGTAAAAGCCCCCACGTGTCTCAGTCAACTTTAGAAAAAGTGACGTCCGAACCCGGGCGTAAAAAGAGGATGCCTGTGGTGCAAATAGTATCGCCCATCTGGAGACCTTCTGTAATTTCGATCATTCCAGCCTGGCGTATCCCGGTTTTTACGGTGACAAATTGTGCTTTGCCTCCTTTGCTTACGATGACTTTTTTATCTCGTGCCTGCGGTATAACTGCCTGATTGGGAATCAACAGCGCTTGCTGTTTTTCTCCCAAAGCCAGATTCACCTCTGCAAAAGCGCCGGGCAGCAGCCCTTTGCCGTTCCGAACCAATGCCCTTACCCGCAGGTTGCGGGAGTCGGCCTGGATACTTTGTTCGGTAGCCTGCACCACAGCCGTGTAGTCGGCGGCGCTGCCTTCCACTTTAAATGTGACTGTTTGCCCCTTTCGCAGCAGCCGGCTGTATTTTTCAGGCACCGAAAAATCTAATTTGAGCGCCGATGTCGAGCGAAGTACCGTCACTGCCGTTGCAGGCGTCACATACGCGCCCGGACTGATATTCCGCAGTCCGATGATACCGTCATAGGGCGCCCGCAACTCCGTTTTATCAATATTAATTTTGGTCAATTCCATTTCGCTGCGCAAAGTCTGTGTTTGCAGCACGGCGAGGTCGTATTCCTGCTGGCTCACCCCTTTCACTTTGAGCAGATCTGCCAGCCTTTGTTCGGTGATTTCTGCCTGTTTTATCTGGGTTTCTAATTTGCGAAGTTGTGATTTCAAATCTTCATCAAATATTTTCAGCAGCAATTCGCCTTTGCGGACGCTGCGTCCTTCGGGCAAATTCAGGCGTACGACACGACCGGAGGCTTCCGGGTGAAGTTCCGTTTCTTCAGCAGCCAGAATGGTGCCGCTGGCGGTAACATTTTCGGTTAAAACGCTGGGTTTCGCTGTGAAACCTTCTACGGCAGATACACTAAGACCTGTTTTTGCTGCGGGAGCCGCCGCATCCGCTTTTTTATCTGATGAATGACAGGCAACAAATAGCAACAGGAGAGAAAGCAGGGAGATGTATTTCATGTTTATTGAATCAATGTTTGCAAGAATTGCAAGGATAGCGTTTTAACACGAAATGAACAATGTGGTTGGGCTAAAATAAAAAAAACCCTCCTGAAAGGAAGGTTTTTTAAATGCGCTTTGCCTTTTTACATTAGTTTCTCAGGCTGTTGAATGGTCGCATTTCTTCACCGAGCCAGTTGATATTCCATTCATCGACAGCGATGATACGTTTGGCCTGACGGGTCATTTTACGACGAAGATAGGCCATTGCAAGGCGTGGGGATTTGCGCCATAAGCGGCGGAATTTATAGATACGACGAGCCATTGGGCAGAGTAGTTTTTATGATTATTAAGAATGGGTTAATTCGTTGATTACAAATAAATTAACGCAAGTTAATCCGATTAAGTTTCCATCTCCAAAATAATTTTTAGTTAAACTTTCCAAATGTCGGAAATTAGGCAGATTCGGTGTTTGGTGTATGGTGTTTAGTGTTTAGGGCGCTTCGCCCTTG
>JAYSZC010000778.1:0-1322 GCA_043738235.1 Lewinellaceae bacterium
AACGAAATTTTCCCCATGCCCACCAAAGGAAGCCCACCCAGCATGGCGCCCTTTTCGACCGTCCCGGCGAGCGTTTCATTGGCCAGTACCGCAAACAAAACAGCCTCTTTGGCATCGCCTTGAACGCCTAAGGTTTCCATAGGCAACATTTTCCAGCCGGGCAATATTTCCGATAAATATTTCAACATCAATGGATTATGCGCGCCGCCGCCGCTCAGGTAGACCGTTTGTTGCCCGGCAACCGTTTCCACCCGTTGCAATGCTTCCGCAATACTTTCCGCACTGAGCCGGGTCAGGGTCGCCATCAGGTCGTAGGGATTGATATTGCCTTTGGGCAATTGCTGTAACGCAGACTGCACCCAATCTTTAGAAAAGAGTTCGGGGCCGATGGTTTTCGGGAAAGGTTTTTCAAAAAAAGGTTCTTTTTTGAGCAGGTCTAGCAAGAGGGTATCTACTCGCCCGTTGGATGCAATGCGCGCATCTTCATCAAATGGTACTCCGAACAGTTCGCGGGCAAAATTATCCAGCAACGTATTGCCGGGGCCTGTATCTGTGGCGAAGGCGCGGGTAGTATCGCCGTTGCCGGGTAAAAAAGTAAAGTTGGCGATGCCGCCGATGTTGAGCAGGAAACGGTCTTCTCCTTTTTTGGCAAATAAAAAATAGTCGCCGAACAGTGCCAGCGGAGCGCCCTCGCCACCCACCGCTACGTGTTTTTGCCGGAAATCGGACACCGTGATAATACCGGTGCGCCGGGCAATATGGTCGCCGTCTCCAATCTGTAAAGTTGCATTCGGGTAATCGGCCAGTCCGTGATACACACGCGGCGCATGAAAAACCGTCTGCCCGTGACTTGCTATTAAATCAATTTCCTCAGCCGGAATTTTCCACTCAATTAAACATTGATTTATGATGGCTGCGTGGCGTTCGGCTACCAATACATTCAGCAGGGTAAAGTGTTGAAAATCAATCTCTTTTTGGGCAAAAACGCGCCTGATTTCCGTCTTGAATGCTTCGTCGTAGGGTAGGGTAGCAAAGTTGCTCACTTCCACCTGCGTTTGTTCGCCGGAGCCTGTGAAGCGACAAAGCGCCACATCCAGGCCGTCGAGGGAGGTGCCGGACATCAGGCCGATGATCGTGCGGTGTTTTTTTTCGCTGATGGTGGATAGTTGCTGGATATGTTTTTTCATGTGCAACGCGGATTACGCGGATGAGGCAGATTTACGCAGATTTGGAGATGTGCAACGCGGATTACGCGGATGAGGCAGATTTACGCGGATTTATGTGATGTGAAATTGGCGTTTCTTCTTTTAATATAAAATCAT
>JAYSZC010000779.1:0-8330 GCA_043738235.1 Lewinellaceae bacterium
GCAGCGCGGCGGTAATATTTGTAGCCCATAGCAAAACATGGAAAGCAAGGTGCAGCGCACCGGCAATGTTATATCAGCGGTGCGCTGCACCTCCAAACATATCATCCCAACATTACTACAAATATTACCGCCGCGCTGCGGCTGTCAAACCTGGGAACACTTCATTCGTGAAAACGCATGTAGCCCGTACTTTTCAGCCGGTCTCTACCTATTGTTTCACCACCTTTACGGCAGCGCCGGTTTTATCCGTAGCCAAACGCAGCAGATAGGTGCCCGCCGGCAAAGCCTGCAGGCTGAGATCGAACTGGTTGGCCCCGGTGCTCAATTGTACGGTTTGTATTTGTACCATTTCACCCAGCATATTGCTGATGACCACCTGTGCGGAAGCCGAAGCGGGGCTGTCGAGTTGAACACGCAGGCGATCCGTCGTCGGGTTAGGCGACACCGTGATCGCCAGCGGCGACACATTGGGTTCGCCGGCGCCGACTTGCAGGTTCCGGTTGCCCGTGGCATACCACACGCCTAATTGGCGGCTGGTGACATGCAGACTGGAGTTGCCTTGCGGCGCAATTTTGCTGGCGGCCAATCCCTGGAGATACAGGTCATTATCGTCGAATATGTCGGGGCTATGATACAGCAAGGCGTTATCCAGGCGGGTGTAGCTAGGCCATCCGAGGTCGCCGTTGTCACTTACAATCAGGTCATAATCGCCGGTTTCGCTGTTGGAACCGTAAATATCATAAGCGGAACCATCGTTTTCAAAGAAGTCGAAAGCAATGATGAACGGAGAATTTTTAGCAAAGGTCGGATCTGCAATGCTGGTATTTTCCGGAAGCCCGCTGAATAACTTGGAAATAAACGGCACTTCATTTTCTGCGACAAAAGCGCCGTCTTTGCGGAATTCCAGGAAACCGATATCCCAATAACTCAGGTCGGTCGTGCCATTGGTCAATTCATTAAAGGCATCATACATCAGGGATTCGCCGGAATAATCGAATTCCAGTACATCGGCATATTGCACTTCTCCTGTAATAGTATTCTCGGAATAAGTGGGGTTATACAGTTCATACACATAGGTATCGCCGAAAGGACTGCCCAGATCGGCAATGTAAATTAAATTATCCGCGTCTTCCGTTATGGCCGCAAGGTACGCGCCATCTTTGGAAATAGCCACATTGCGCCAGATTGGTTCCAGGGAATAAGGCGGATTAACCGTCGGGATAATTTGGCTCTGTGTGTACACCATATCGACCAGGATAATATGGCCTTCTTCATTGACAAAAGCAATTTGTGAGCCATCGTCTGACACACTCGGGCGGTTTCTCAGACCATCTGTGTAGATAGCACCCAGGACAGTGCCGTTTTGCGCAATATCAAGATTTTGATCGTTATTGGTTACGCAGAGAACCAGGTCTTCTCCCGGATTGGGGGCCAACTGTCCGAGGTAGTTGCCGCTGGGTTGGCCGCCGTTGTTGCCGATGCCTACTGCTGCAAAGGCAACGGAGGCAGCATTCGCAACGGCTGCTCCATACAGGTCGGTAGCGGCCTGTTCCACCGCAAGCCGCAGGTCGACAAACTGGCTGGATTTCACTAAGTAGTCTTCGAGGGCTTTGTAGTACACCTGTTCGGCTTTGTCTTTACCAACCCCGGAACTGATGGCAAACCTGTAAAAGGCGTGGTTCGGAATGCCACTGTTGATGTGTACGCCGCCATTGTCGTCATTGCCGTTGTACTGTTCATTGGTGTGCTTGGGCTGAAACCAGGGGCTGTTGGACGATACGCCGTTGTGCGGATCCTCCAGGTCGCGCAGCGCATTATTGGGATTCACGCCGTTTTGCATCACGTCTTCCCCAATTTTCCAGTCGTCGCGGTCGATCATGGCGCCGAAAACATCGGCGAAGGATTCATTCAGTGCGCCGCTTTCGTCCTGGTATTCCAGGTTGGCTGTTTTTTCGACAACTCCGTGGGTCATTTCATGGCCGCCGACATCCAGCCCGCGGGCCAATGGCCTGAATATATTGCCGCCGTTGCCATACCACATCGCCGCGCCATTCCAGAAGGCATTTTGCATGGAAGAACCATCACCTTCCGACACATTGACAAAGGCAATCATATTGCCGCCCACGCCGTCGATGGAATTCCGGTTAAAGGTGTTTTTGAAATAATCGTAACTTTTGATGCTGTTCCAATGGCCGCTCACTGCGGTGGGGTTGTTGATCGAAGTGGAGTTGGACACCACAAAATTGTAGTCGAAATCCGATTGATTTTCAGGCGAAGTGTTCATGGCGGTCAGCGTCACGATAACGCCTACCGGATCGTTCGGCATATCGGATGCCCCGCTGTTGTACATGGATTTGCTTGCATCTTCAAGCACATACTGACTACCCACCTGCCATACGCCGAAACTGCGGTTGACATTCAGCAGGTCGAGACCCGAGGCAGTGACGGGGTTGTCTTCCTCTGTCGGTGAAAAGGTATTGGGCGCTGTGTTTTCGCTGTCTGTTGTCTGCGCGTGGTCGTGCCGGTGGCCTACCAGATTGCAGGTGTGGTTGAAATGGTGCAAGATTTCACCCGTCAGGGCATCCACGAAATACACCTCGCGGGCAAGCAAGTTCGGGTGCGCTACGATATGCCAGGCCAGACGCTCCGCGTTCAGTTTGCGGCCGGAGTGGTAAACAACCAATTCGCTTGTGAAGGGCTGGCCGTCGATAAACTTCAGTTCTTCCGAAGTCCAGGTATTTTTGACCTGATCGCTACCAATCGAGGTTTTTACCCGTTCGATGGCGCGCGCGGCATCCAGGGAAGGTGTTACAACGCTTAGTTCAGGCGTCGGGTAATAGCGCCCGTTGAGCATTTCAAAAGCGCCATTTTTGGTATGGGCAATAATTTCAGCCCCATATACCGGCACGCCGAGGAAGACCTGCTGCAGGCGTACATGCGTATTGCCCTGTGCATCGGTTTTGATTTTGGTAACGATAAATTCAGTCAACGGCTCGCTGATAGTAGCCGGTTGCAGGCTGGCAATGTATTCCAGCGCCCGCTCACCCATATCTCTTGTGTCGGAACTGCTGCCGGAAGCCGCCGTTTTGCCGCGGAAAGCGATCGGCAAACCATTTTCGCCGCCGGTAATTTTTACACCGAAAGGATTGCCCATAACGGGTTGCAAAGGCGGCAGCGGCTGGCGCTGTATGCCACCCAATTGCCCGAATGCGGGTTTGGCAGCGGGCACTGAAACACCATTTGGACGTTTTATCTGTACCTGCCAGGGTTCGTATGAACTGCCTTTAGAGGGTGGATTTTTTTTTGCATTTTGCGCAAACGCTGCGGAAGCAAGCGCAAGCAGGACTACCAGCGGGAGTAATGATTTCATAAGCAATATGAACGGTTTGAATAAAGTAAATGAATCAGTTTTTGTAACAGGATGATCCGGCACACGCGGCTGTAACAGTGTAAAGGTCGTGACTTTGAAGCGGAAATCAGTTCAAAATTTGTTAAAACAAAGCTGTTAAAGAGAAGTCATTCCGAATTTTTGTAAACCGGAGCGGATTTCATAGGTATTTAGAAACTTCCATTACGGCGCTTGGAACGGGCATAAATGCCCTTGTCCCGACAGCCTGAAGGCCGTGCTACCTATGAAATCCGCTCCGGTTTGCAAAAAATTGGGATGAACGGTATCTGATGAAAAAATTACCCGCTTCAATCATTCATAACGCAGCGACTCGATGGGATCGAGCCGGGCGGCTTTCATAGCGGGATAAAACCCGGAAACGACGCCTACCACCATACACAGGGCGAAACCGAGGAACATCCAGCCCCAGGGAATCAGGAAACTGCCGCCCAGCAAGGGGGTAACGATGTTGCCAATCAGGATGCCGAGGAAAATGCCAACTAATCCGCCGATTTGGCAAATAACGATGGCTTCGGTGAGAAACTGGAGCAGGATACTGCGGCGGGTAGCGCCCAAGGCCTTGTAAATCCCGATTTCACGGGTGCGTTCGGTGACGCTGACCAGCATAATATTCATCAGGCCAATGGCAGCGCCCAGCAGCGTCATCAAACCGATGGCAATGGTTGCGAGCCGCAGATTGGTAGTGTTTTCTTTCAAAATAGCGACCAGTCCATCGCTGGCAAACACCTTGAAATCATCCTCCTGGCCTGGGCGAAGTCCGCGTATCTGCCGGAAAAGTCCGGTGGCCTCCGATTGTGCCGCTTCCATGTCCGTCGGATTGATCACGGCGACCAGCAGGAAATAGTCGCGATCCACGCCGCTGCCGTACAGCGCTTTGGCGGTCACTAGGGGTGCATATATGCGCCGGTCGCTGGATTCGTTCATAGTGGAGCCTTTGGAGGCCATAATTCCGATGACCCGGTAGCGCCGGTTATTCACCGAAATAATCTGATCGAGGGCTTTTTCGTTTTTGCCTTTGAACAGTTTTTTGACAATATCGGCGCCGATGATCACATTTGGCGCGCCCGATTCCACCTCTGCTTTGGAAAAATTGCGACCTAACGCAATGTCGATTCCCTTGATGTCCAGGAAGTTTTCATCTGCGCCGTTAAAAATCACATTGGGGTTGGTTTCCTGGTCGCCGTATTTCACCACTGCCCGTCCGGTGCCATAACAACCTACGGCCACTTTTGCAGGGAAGCTAAAGCGCTCTTTGAATTCCATCGCCTGGCGATAGTTCACTGCTTCGGCCACTTTTTGCCGGCGACCGCGCTGGTTGCTTTTCACTTCTCCCCATTTGCGTTCGATGCTAAAAGAATTGGCGCCGAGGCCGGAAAAGTTGTCATTCAAAGAAAAAGCGATGGCGTCTATGGCTGTCAGAATTCCTACCAGGGCCATAATGCCAAATGCGATGATAAGCAAGGTCAGGACAGCCCGGAGCATATTGGTGCGGATGCTCTGGAAAGCCATGCTAAGTATTTCGGAAAAAGGCATGAGCGAGGAATTTATGTATAAAGTTCAAAGGTAACCACCCTGCGCTACCATCGGCCTTTAAATAGAGCCAGCTTTTTCAAAATTCGATAAAAAGCCTTCTTTTGCAGATGTAAATAACATTCGTATGGGTATTCTTTTCCGGCAAGCCGCCGTTTTCCAGTCTCTACCACTGCTGATCGCTGCGGAAAGTACCCGGCATGGGGGTGTCAGCGAGCCGCCATACCAGTCGCTGAACCTGGGCAAAAGTACCGACGACGATCCTGTGCGTGTGGCAGAGAACCGGCGGCGTTTCTGTGCGGCACTGGGGTTTGAAACCAGGCAATTAGCCTGGTCAAAACAGGTGCACGGCACGGAAATCCGTTTGGTTACCCAGCCAGGCGGCGCCGAGGGTTTCGATGCGCTGCTGAGCGCCGAACGCGGCGTGGTGCTGGCGGTTTCGGTGGCCGATTGTACGCCGATTCTTATATATGACTCGAAACACAAGGCCGTGGCAGCCATTCATGCCGGCTGGCGCGGAACCTGCGGCGCTATCGTCGGCAAAACCCTGCTGGACATGAAAAAACACTTCGGTACTTCCGGCGCAGATTGTTTTGCTTATATCGGTACTTGCATCGACGAATGTTCGTTTGAAGTGGGCGATGAAGTAGCCGAGGCTTTCGATCCTGCGTTTAAACGCTGGGACACTGCAAAACAGAAATTTTTTGTCGACCTGAAAAAAGCCAATGCCGCACAACTCCTCGAATTCGGGGTGCCTGCCGCGCAAATAGAAATATCGGCGTTTTCGACCGTGCTGCACAATGCGGATTATTTTTCACACCGGAAAGAGCATGGCGTCACCGGAAGAATGATGGCTGTGATAGGTCTGCGTTAGATCTGTCCAACCGGGTTGGAACTTCTGTGGGCTCCCGATGGTTAGATGTCGCGCAGGCATCGTAACTTTGGACCTTGATTTACCGGATGGAATGATGAACATGATTGATGTTGACTTACATTGCTTTTTGCCTTTTGCAATGTTGCCCTTTTACTTATATTATGGCTAAGGAGAAGAAAAAACAGAAGATTGAAATAACCAACCGAAAGGCTTCCTTCGAATACTACTTCGTACAGGAATACGATGCCGGTATGATGCTGACCGGTTCGGAAATAAAAAGTATCCGGGCGGGCAATGCCAACCTCGGCGATGCATATTGTCTGTTTGAAAACGGCGAGCTTTGGGTGCGCAACCTGTATATCGCTGAATACGAGTACGGTTCGGACAGCAACCACCTGACCCGGCGAAACCGGAAACTCCTGCTGCGTAAACCAGAATTGCGCAAATTGGAACGCGGAACGCGTGAAAAAGGCACCACTATTGTGCCCTATAAATTATTTATCAGCGACCGGGGATTTGCAAAACTCACCATAGAACTGGCACGCGGTAAAAAACTGTTCGATAAACGCGAGACCATCAAGGAACGGGAGGGCAAACGCGATCTTGACCGCATCAATAAAGCATATAAAGTCCGGTAGATGAACCTTACCCTCGCTCGCATTTTGTCGTACCTGGGGCATCCGCTGCTCGTGCTGACCTATATTCTGTTGTTGTTGCTGGCTGTCAATCCGTTTGCGTTCAGTGCGCGCAGTATCACGGATCACCGCGCGATGCTGTTGTTGATTTCGGTATTTACTACCACCTTTTTGCTGCCCGGATTCGGAGTGGCTATGATGAAACCGCTGGGTTTTATCCAAAGTCTGGAAATGGAGAGCAAACAGGAACGCATCGGGCCGTACATCATCACCGGCATTTTTTACCTCTGGCTTTTTAAAAACCTGTTCTCCGGCGCGCAAGTCCCTTCCCTGTTCGCAGTGTGTGTATTGGGGGCTACGGTAGGACTGTTTTTCGCTTTCTTTATCAATATTTTTACCAAAATCAGCGCCCATGCGACAGGTATGGGCGGATTAGTGGCGATGGTGCTGCTGGCCACTGTCGAGTGGAGCGGCTCGGGCATGATGATCCCCATGTTTGACGGCTCGCTACAAATCAGCCTGACGATTTTACTGGCGTTTACCATATTGTTCGCCGGGCTGGTCGGCTCGGCTCGGCTTGCTTTGAAGGCGCATGTACCGGAAGATTTATACCGGGGTTATGCAGCGGGTTTTGCAGCGGTCATGCTGGCGGAAGTGCTGCTGAGGTGAGGTTCAAATACTCATTCAATTTCTCCTGATACAACTCAAAGGTATTCAGGTTGTTATGCGATCCGCCTTCGATGGTCACGAATTGGTCTCCGGGATGTTTACTTCAGTTTTTCATTGGCCGCATGCCGGGCGGCGTCGCGTTGCGTTTTTTTATCGAGATTTTTCTGCAAGGCTTCGGTCAGGTTCACACCCGTCTGGTTGGCGAGGCACACCAGCACAAACAGCACATCAGCCATTTCGTCGGCTAAATCTTCTTTGGCCGTCGCTGCCAGTTCCGGGGTTTTGAAGGATTGTTCGCCGTAGAGCCGGGCCATAAGCCGGGCCACTTCGCCCACTTCCTCCATCAGAATAGCGGTATTCGTCAGTTCGTTGTAGTAGCGGATACCGATGGTGTTAATCCATTGATCTACGGTGTGTTGTACGTTTTCTAAAGTCATCTTTCCTCAGTTCCGCAACGGCTTCCCGTTCTCCAGCATAAACTGAATCCGCTCCAGCGTTTTTTGTTCGCCGCAGAGCGAGAGGAACATTTCGCGTTCGATGTCGAGCAGGTATTGTTCCGACACCTGCTGCGGGCTGGTAAGGTCGCCGCCGCAAAGGACGTAGGCTACTTTTTTGGCAATTTTAATATCGTGTTCGGTGGCGAAGTTGCCCAATTGCAAAGAGTGTGCGGCAATGTATAAAGCCCCGAGACCGGTGCGGCCCAACACATTAATATCCTTGCGCTGAATGGGTTTTACGTAATCCGCAGCAAGTTCGATCACCTTTTTCTTGGCCTCGCTGATGTTGCGCGACGCGTTGTGCACCACCTGGTCTTTGGTGGACAGCAGGTAGCCATAGTTGAATGCTTCGTAGGCCGAAGTGGCTACCTGCGCCGTCGCGATGGTTTTAAATTTATCAATCAGGCGCGGGATTTGCACATCGCCTTCTTTGTTGATCTCGTCCGAAAGTCGCACGGCAAATTCTTTGGTACCGCCGCCGCCGGGGATAATGCCCACGCCAACTTCCACCAGCCCGATGTAACTCTCCGCCCCTGCCACAACCGCATCGGCGTGCATGGAAAATTCGCAGCCGCCGCCAAAAACATAACCCTGTGTGGCAATCACCACAGGAATGGCGGAGTAACGAATCCGCATGGAGGTTTGCTGGAACAGGTTGACGGCCATATTCAGTTCGTCCCATTCCTGTTGGTAGGCCAGCATGGCGATCATCATCA
>JAYSZC010000780.1:0-3226 GCA_043738235.1 Lewinellaceae bacterium
TTTAAGACACACTCCTTTGGCAGCATCGCTTTCCCTACCTTTGCGCCGACCAACAATATTATTCATGCAAAAAATCCTTATTCTTGATTTTGGCTCCCAGTACACACAGCTAATTGCCCGCCGGATTCGGGAAATGAACGTGTACTGCGAAATTGTTCCTTATCATAAAATTTCTGCATTAACGCCTGATGTTCAGGGTGTTATATTATCGGGAAGCCCATTTTCCGTTCGACAGCCCGATGCGCTGCGCATTGATCTGGATCTGATAGCCGGCCATACACCGGTGCTGGGAATCTGTTATGGGGCACAACTTACCGCCGATTTTTATGGCGGCGAAGTCGGGCGCTCCGAAAAGCGGGAATATGGAAAAATAATGTTGCAGCACCACGCCCCGAACGATCCGTTTTTTGCGGGTATTTCCAAACGCTCGCAGGTTTGGATGAGCCACAGCGATACGATAGTCCGCCTGCCGGAAGGTTTTGAAGTATTGGGCAATTCCGATACCATTCCTTACGCGGCATTCCGGTCGAAAACGGATCGTTTTCAACATCCGGTTTATGGCATTCAGTTCCACCCCGAAGTATACCATAGCTTGGAAGGTTTTGAAATACTAAAGAATTTTGTACACGATATTTGCGGATGTGCGGGCGACTGGACGCCGGCGCATTTTGTGGAAGGAACCATATCGCAGCTGCGCCAACAAATTGGCAATGAAAAGGTCATCATGGCATTGTCCGGAGGAGTTGACTCTACTGTAGCCGCTACCCTGCTCCACCGCGCTATCGGCAAACAATTGTTTTGTTTCTTTGTAGATAATGGTTTGCTGCGCAAAAACGAGTACGCGCAAGTGCTGGATTCCTACAAAAATATGGGGCTGAATATCGAAGGCGTGGACGCCCGGCAACGTTTCTGGGATGCGCTGGCCGGAGAAAGCGACCCGGAAAAAAAGCGCAAAATCATCGGCAAGGCCTTCATTGATATTTTTGAAGAGGAGTCAGTGGCACACCCGGAAGCGGCCTGGCTGGGACAAGGCACCATCTATCCCGATGTGATTGAATCTGTCAGCGTACACGGCCCGTCGGTGACCATCAAAAGTCACCACAATGTGGGCGGACTGCCGGAAAAACTCAAACTCAAAATCGTGGAACCGCTCCGTATGTTGTTTAAAGACGAGGTGCGCCGCGTTGGAAAAGAACTGGAAGTGCCTGCCAATATTCTGAACCGCCACCCTTTCCCGGGGCCGGGTCTGGGCATTCGCATTTTGGGCGATATCACACCTGAAAAAGTGTTTTTGTTGCAGGAAGCAGACGCTATTTTTATCAATAAACTGCGCGAACAGGGACTGTATGAAGAGGTGTGGCAAGCCGGCGCTATTCTGTTGCCGATCTACTCTGTCGGCGTGATGGGCGATGAGCGTACTTACGAACAAGCCATTGCGTTGCGCGCCGTCAGTTCCACCGATGGCATGACGGCTGAATGGAGCAGATTGCCGTATGATTTTCTGGCCGAAGTGAGCAGTGAAATCATCAACAACGTTAAAGGAATCAACCGCGTTGTTTTCGATATATCCACCAAACCGCCGGCTACCATCGAGTGGGAATGAGAGGAAAGGCAAAATTGCAAAAGGCAAACAGGCAATAAATCAGGCGATAGATTACATTTGCCTTGAAAAGCATCATATACAGCCCTCAAAACGTTCTTCGGGAAAAAATTGCGCCCATGATACTTCGTGTTTTTCTGCTTTTGTTTGTACTGTCGACACTCGGTTGTTATTCCTTCAAAGGCATCTCTATCGATCCGGATGTAAATACATTTTATGTGCGCAACTTTGAGACCATTGCCACCAATGCCCCGCCTACCCTGGGACTGGATTTTGGAGAGCGGATTAAGGATAAAGTTCGCTCCGAAACGCGTTTGCAACTCAATACTACCGAAGCGGATGTTGAATTTACAGGTAAAATAACTGATTTTCGCGTGATACCCGTGGCGCCGAAACCAGGCGAACAGATTTCCCTCAACCGACTGGAAATCAGGATGCGCGTCGGTTTTCTCAATAATAAAAACGAAAAAAAAGGTTGGCCCAATGAGCGTGATTTCAGTCACTTCGCTGAATTTTCCAATTCGACGGATTTACTGACGGTGCAGGATCAACTGATTCGACAAATCGGGGATCAGTTGCTCGAAGATATTTTTAATGCCGCCTTTAATGACTGGTAATGACTCAGGAACGCTTTTTTCGAATACTCAACGACCCGGAACTGCTGGCGAATATTTCCTACGAGGAACTAAAAACGCTGGCACTGGCGTATCCGTATGCCCATAACCTGCGGTACCTGCTTGCCCTCAAAGCCGATAAAATAGAACACCCTGAAGCCGCCCGCACCCTCAACGCAGCGGCCATGTATAGCCTCGATCGCACGCAATTGTTTGTACTGATGGCGCCGAAGGCCATTGTACCCCAAAAAATGCTGGAAAAAGAAGAGGTGCTCGAACTCAAGCCGATTGAAACGGTTCGGCAGGAACTGGAAGCGCTCAGCCCCCTGCCGAGGGAGGAAAAACAGGCGGAGGTGCCTGCCGCCGCTGCGATGCCTGTCCCCACTGCCGAATCAACGGAAAAAGAAAAAACCGCAGTTTCCGAAAACAATCCTGACATACCGGAAATCCGCATGACAGCAGCGCCGCTGCCGGTTCTTAAAACAGTGCCAGAACCTTTTACAGACTGGGTAAATCGTTTTCAACCGCCGGTTTTGGAACCCAGAAAACCACAAACCGAACAAACGCCGTTACCCAAAACCTCGAAAGCCCCTCCCCTGCCCCCGGAGAAAGGGATTGCCCAGCAATTGGCGGAACGCAGCGTATCAGAAAACAGGGATGTGATTTCAGAAACGCTGGCCAAATTATTGGTGAAACAGGGCTACAAAGAAAAAGCCATTTTGATGTATGAACGACTATGTTTGGCGTTTCCCGAAAAAAGTGCGTACTTTGCCGCCGAAATTGAAAAACTTAAAAATTAGACAACATGTTATCCACTTTTGCGGTACTGATTGCCATCGTGAGCGTTCTTTTGATTGCAGTTATATTGATCCAAAATTCTAAAGGCGGCGGTATTGATCCCAATTTTGGCGGCCAGGCCCAGCAGCTTTTTGGCGCAGCGCGTTCTACTGACTTTGTTGAAAAAGCAACATGGGTTTTGGGCGCTTCCTTGCTGATTCTTTGTGTTGTTGCA
>JAYSZC010000781.1:0-1319 GCA_043738235.1 Lewinellaceae bacterium
GTTCCATCCAAGCATTTGTCCGGCAAAACGCAGCGCGCCCAACAGTGAAGCGTCCACCTTTTCATCGGGCAGGATCACTCTTTTTTGAAAAATATCAGCCAGCATTTGCACCCACAGCGGATTGCGGGAAAAGCCGCCGCCAACGTGCAGGGTATTGATCGGGCTATGGGTCTCCAGCGCTTCTGCGATTATTTTCACATTGAACAAAATACCTTCCATAGCGGCCCGCACAAAATGCGCCTGTCGGTGCCGCGTCGTCATCCCCTGGAAACTCCCGCAAACCTGCGCGTTGTAGAGCGGCGCCCTTTCCCCCAGCAGGTATGGTAAAAACAACAAACTATCGGCAGCAGCAGGGACGCTAAAAGCCTGATTAGCAAAAGATTCTGCCGATAATGGAGATTGAAATACCGAATGGCGCAACCACTCCAGGGCATTGGTTCCGTTGTTGCTGGCGCCACCGACGATGAAACGATTTTCGTCCAGACGGTAACAAAAAGTGCGCATCGAAGCGTCCAACATAGCCCTTGTACTCACTGTCCGTATCGCAGCGCTGGTGCCGATCGTTACCGCTATTTGTCCCGGTTCGGTTGCCCCGGAACCGATATTGGCCAAAGCGCCGTCGCTGGCGCCGATGATATACGGAACATCCCGGGGCAATGCCCAAAGCGCCGCAATTTCGGGTAAAATGCCAGCTATATATGCAGGCGACACCGGCTTCGGTAGCTGTGTGGCGGCAATTTCTGCCATTTCCAGGGCTTGCGCATCCCAGTCCTCCTGCGCAATATTCAATAAGCCGGTAGCCGAAGCGACTGAAACATCCGACCTGAATTCGCCGGTCAACCGAAACCAAACGTAGGCTTTGATGTCCAAAAACTGATGCGTTTGCCGGAAAACCTCAGGTTGGTTTTGACGTATCCAGATCAATTTGCACAAAGGCGACATGGCGTGAACAGGCACCCCCGTCCGGCGATAAATATCCATGCCTTCCCTACCCTGCCGCAGCGACCTGGCAATGGCGTCGGCCCGCATATCCGACCATAACAAGATGTTTGTCAATGGTTTAGCGTTCTTGTCCACTGCCATCAGCCCGTGCATGGCCGATGAAAAAATGATGCCGGCCAGTTTTTCTTCCTCTTTCGAGGCGGCCCATACCTCCGCCAACACTTCCACCACATATTGAAAAACCGCCTCCGGATCTTGTTCCTGCCAGCCGGGTTGCGTATTCAGGGTCGCGTTTTGACGCTCGGCCACGGCCAATACGGTTCCGGCCCCGCTGACTGCGACGGCTTTAATGTTGGTGGTACCGATGTCGATGGCAA
>JAYSZC010000782.1:0-8301 GCA_043738235.1 Lewinellaceae bacterium
GAATGCAGCGCTAGCGATTTGAAGCACCCGGGAAGCGCCGTAAACGCCCAGTTCACCGGCATTTTTAACCGAACCCAAAGTAAGGGCAACACAGCTCGTACCGAGCAGATCAGCCGTTTTTTTACCATAAGTAACAGCCTCGAAAGCCGCTTTTTTTAAGACACCGCGGGGAGATTCCGCAAAAACAAGAACCATATTTTAGTTATTTGTTATCTGTTATTAGTTATCAGTGTTGATATTCAAGCATTTACAATGAATTTAATCCAAAATTCAACATTGTTTTGCTTGACAAAGTTTATGCCTGGGCAAAATGTAAAGAACAATCCACCCATTCCTCAATCCTCATCCCTCATCCCTCAAATGACTTTGGCCTCTTCGTGCAGCAGTCGCACCAGTTCGTCCATATTTTCCGGGTCGATCAGTTTAACGCCTGCTTTGGCGGGCGGCAAGGTGAACTTCACGGCTTTTGCAGATTCTTCATACGGGACGGGCGCTACTTCCACCAGCGGTTTGGTGCGGGCCGTCATGATGCCGCGCATATTGGGGATGCGTTGTTCGGCCATACCTTTGGAAGCGCTCACGACGAAGGGCAGGTCAACTTCCAGTACTTCCACCCCGCCTTCGATATCGCGTTCGAGCGTGGCAATGTTGCCGTTCAGGTCTAATTTGGATGCGTAGGAAATGTAAGGCAGCTCGAGGTATTCGGCCACCATGCCACCCACTTCGGAGCCGTTGTAGTCGATCGTTTCTTTACCGAATAAAATGATGTCGAAGTTTTGGCTGCGGGCATATTCGGCAATTTGTTTGGCTACAAAACCCGCGCTTTTCGGCTCTGCATTGATACGGACGGCATCGTCGGCGCCGATTGCCAGGGCCTTGCGGATGGTGGTCTCGTTGGAGGCAGGGCCGACGTTCAGGGCCGTCACCGAGCCGCCGAGACTTTCGCGCAGTTCGCAGGCGCGGACGAGGGCATACCATTCGTCGTAAGGGTTCATAATAAATTGAACGCCGGCTGCATCAAACTCCTGACCGTCCGATTTGAAAGAGACTTTCGCAGTGGTGTCGGGCGTTTGGCTGATACAAACTAATAATTTCATTTTGAACAGTTTTGCTTGCGGGTAAACTCTATTTTTGCGCCGCGAAGATACATACAAGGTTTAGCACAAAAAAATAATGTTCAGCGAAATTTCGCTATTGGAATGTTTACCACATAGGCATATAGATTTTACACATAGAACACATAGCGTAGAGTACTCTAAATACTATGTTTTCTATGTGGTAAATCTATGTGCCTACGTGGTAAAAAACTACTCTATGTGGTAAAAAACTCTGCACCATGACCCAACGCCTCCAACACCTCACCCGCTTGCTCGAATCATCTCCCAATGACGCTTTTATCCTGTTTGCCCTGGCAAAAGAACACGAAGGACTTCACAATCAGGCGGAAGCATTGACGTTCTATCTGCGCCTACAGGAAGCCGAACCAGGTTACGTAGGGCTGTATTACCATTTGGGGAAATTATACGAACAACAACAAGATTTTGATAAGGCTGTTCTAACGTATAAACAAGGCATAGAAATCAGCAAAAAAGCCGGCGACCGCCATGCCATGAGTGAATTGGGCGGGGCGCTGCTGAACCTGGAGGATCCGGAGTGAGAGAGGCGAGAAGTGAGAGGGTGGGAGAGTGAGAGACATCCCGTTTGGCGGCTCGATGGTTTGGGGTTGTATTTTTCAGGCCTGTATTTGTCAGAATACCGAAAATAAATAATGCGAATAATGGGTACAGTGAATCCAAATTGAGGCCATAAAGACCATTTGACATCAAATCTCCAAAACACCATACACTAAACACAAAAAAATGCGCTATATCCTTTTTCTCCTCTCCTTCACCCTGTTGCTTTCTGCAAAAGAAAGCGGTTGCAAGCGATCGGGAGCGGAGACTGCCGACCCGGATAAACCGGCGACGGAAGCCAAAACGAGTAATTATCTGCTCAAAAAACTGCGGGGGAGGGATGTATCAAATGTCAAGCACCTGAACGCGCAGGCTAAAATTTTTGTGGAAGGAAACGGCCAGTCCATTTCAGCCAATGCCAACCTGATCTGGATCAAGGACAGTGTTATGTGGTTGAACGTCAAGAAGTTTGGCATTGAAGTTGCTCGTGTATTAATTACGCCCGACTCCATCATAACCCTCAACCGCCTCGAAAAGACCTGCACGCTTCAATCGCTGGCAGCATTGCAGCGCCAGTACAACCTGCCTGCCGGATTCGGTCTCCTGCAACAGACCCTGCTCGCATCGGCCTGGGTTTCAGAAGGTATGAAACTGGAAGCCGACCTGGCGGAAGGACAGCACAGGCTGCGCGGCAACGATGGTCAACTGGGCGCCGATTACAGATTACAGGAAGGCAACTTTTTACTAACGCAAGAGTCATTTGTGCAGCAAAAAGAAGCCCGATTGGTCTCTTTAGGTTTTGAAAATTATAAAAAAGTGCCTGAGGCTCAATGGTTTCCGTACCTTCGCCGAATAGAAGCTTCGAGTCCTGAGAATGGGACGATGCGCCTCGAAATTGAATTTTCAGATGTTGAAATCAATGTTCCGAAAAATTACCGCTTTGAAATTCCCCCTCATTATGAGCGTGGGAAATAACATGACAGGCCTCCGTTTCCTGCTGTTGCTTCTGTTATTGCCTGCTGTGATGGTGGCGCAATCCAAAAAAGAACTGGAGGAAAAACGCAAAAAAATCATCCGCGACATAACGACCACCGAGCGGATGATCAAAAAAACGGCGCAAACCCGGGAAGCGACCTACGATAAGTACTTAGCCCTGCAAAGTCAGATTGAAAGCCGCGAAAAACTGATCCGCAACATCCAGTACGAAGTGTCTGCCGCTGATGAAAACTTGCTGCGCAATGAAAACGTCATCATTTCGCTGACACAGGACATCGAGCAGATGCAGCAGGAATATGGAAAAATGGTGCGCAATGCCTACCGCCGTAAAAGTTTAAGCAATCCACTTTTGTATATTTTATCTGCGGAAAGCCTGAATCAGGCATTTCGCCGCTGGCTTTTTTTGCGCAAATACGACCGGTTCCGCAAGCAACAGGCCGATGCCATAGCCGCCACCCGGGCCATGCTGGCCCAAAAAATCAAGAGCATCCGCGAGACGCGTCTGGAAAAAGAAGCATTACTGGTCTCGCTGCAGGGTCAGAAAACGACGCTTTCCAATGACCTCGTGCAAAAAGACGAAACCCTGAAATTTCTGAGCAAAGACGAGAGCAGGCTGAAACAGGATTTGCAGAAAAAACAAGTTGCGCATGAGCAACTCAATAAGTCGATTGAAAATGTTATCCAGGAAGAGGTGCGCAAACGCGCGGAAGAATCGAGGCGCAGTCCGCCCGTTGCCGCCGCACCGCCTCCAGCCCCGGCAGTAGGGAATAAACCGGCTAACACAAGCGGAAAAACCGGCAGCAAGGAAACATCTGCTAAAATCAACAGTAAACCCGAGTCGGCTCTGAAACCGGAAGTGGCCGAAGACAACCAGTCTTTCGATTTCCGCCGCAACAAAGGCCGCCTGCCCTGGCCCGTCGAAAGCGGATTTATTTCCAGGGGTTTCGGCAAACAACAACACCCTACCATCAAAACCATTAGCATCACTAATAACGGTATCGATATCCGCACGGAAGAATCCGCCACCGTCCGGGCAGTACACGAAGGGATTGTCGCAGGCGTACAATTTATTCCCGGCCACGACTACACGGTTATTATTCAGCACGGCGACTACTACACGGTGTACACCAACTTAGCCGAAACCAATTTGACAAAAGGGGATCAACTGCGCTCTAAACAGGTGATTGGTAAAGTAAGCAACAATCCTATTACCGGAGCATCGGAACTGCACTTTGAACTGTGGCACCAGAAAGAGCGGATCAACCCAGTGGGGTGGATCAAGAAATAAAGGTTGAGAATGTTGAGGGTTGAGAATGTTGAAATTGTTGAGGGTTGAGATTGTTGAGGGCCGCTCTATGAACAACACGTTCCTTGATAGAGCGGCCCTCAACATCTCAACCCTCAACAATCTCATCATCCTTAAGCCAGTTTCTCCACATCACGGATCAAAATGCTGTTCCGGTTGAAATAGATGAGATTGGATTTGCGCAGGTCATTGAGTACCGAAGTGACAGTTTGCCGGCTGGTACCGGTCAGGTTGGCAATATCCTGTTGTGTCAGGTGGTGTTTTACGAGGGTTTCGTAGCCAACGCGACGACCTTCCTTGCCGGCGGTTTCCACCAGAAACTCGATGATGCGTTCGCGGGCGTCTTTGAGGACCAATTTGGCGAGGCGATCTTCCACGCGCTGCAGGCGTTGCGTCAGGTGGTGCATACAGGCAAAAATAAGCCGTTGATTTTGCTGCATCAATTGTTGAAAATCAACCACGCGGATCGCCAGGTACTCCACGTCGTCGTGCAGAGCCTGGGCATAATCGCTTCTTTTGGTTTCGCCGGTGAGGGCCAGATCGCCGAAAAAAGTTTCCGGTTGTAAAATCTCTTTGATGACTTCACGTCCTTCCGCCGAAAAAGTGCCGGTTTTCACCCTGCCTTTCAGCAAAATATAAACGTAGTCGGCGACTTCATCCGGCATAAAAATGAACTGGAATTTGGCAACCCGACGAAAAGTGGCGATTGTTGCAATTTGTTCCAGTTCATCTACTGCCAGTGATGCCAGAATCGGAAGTTTCCCGAGGACGTTAATTTTGGTGCTCGTTTCCATGGCGGCGTAGTTTTTGATTAAGTAGTTGTGTGTGTGTTTGAAAGTAGTCAGAGTACCCTTGAATGGAATCGGTATGAGATCGGTATTTTTCTGATGATACAAAAGTAACAGACATTATTTCCCAAAAAAGGGACATTATTTGTAGATTGTCGGAAACTTTTTATCATTATAAAAACAATTAAATAGTTGATTTTCAATTTTTTAATGAAACCTTTTGACTGAAAATAAGTTATACAAGTGCATCGTTTTTACATAAAAAGAGCCTTTCTACCGGGTGCCAAAGCCCTTGTGGAAACCTTACTTTTGCAATTCGATATGAAAAAAGGTTCCCAGATTCGATTTACTATGAATATTCGCCATACGACGCCATTTATTTGTACCCTGCTGTTACTATTGGCAGGGTTACTGAATGGGTATGATGTCAAAGGGCAGGCTATCTGCAACAACCCGATCGTATTTTCCTCTATTCTCATTTCCAATGCTACTTGCAGCAACTCGACCGGAGCGATTATCCTGAACCTCGGCAGCGGCGCTTATCAATTCAACTGGACGCCCTCCGTTTCTATATCCAATGTAGCGTCCAATCTGCAGGCGGGTACCTACCGGGTAGAAATTATCCGGGCTGATAATCCGGGCTGCAGGCTCGACACCACCATTATTGTCAATAATTCCAATGGCCCGGTAGTAGAAGCAAGCAGCGTTAGTCCTGCCAACTGCCTGGCTAACAATGGCAGAATAGTGATGACGCCCGCTACGCTGACCTATACCTGGAGTAACGGCGAATCAGGCGCTATCAACGATGGGCTTGCCAGCGGTTGTTATTACGTGACAGCTACCAATGCCACAGGTTGTTATACAGTGCATAAAATATGTGTCCCCAATACGAATCCGCTGGAATCCGAAGTGATCGTGCTACAGAACGCCAAATGCGGTCTCCCCACGGGCGCTGCCAATGTGCTGGTAACGGGAGGTTCCGGCAATTATTCCTATACGCTCGGCCCCATCCCGCCATTTACCGGACTGGCTGCGGGTTTTTATGTTAGTGGCATTACGGATGTCGTTACGGGCTGTACAGATGAGGTATCTTTCATCGTCGATGATATTCCTGTCAATGCCGGCGTGCTCATCCAGCCGAGCAATGTACAATGTCCGGGAGGAAACAACGGCTCTGTGAGCATAGTGGTTACCCCGGGCGATAATTTTTTACTGCCTTTTACGGCCCTTATCCGGGATGAAAACGGTGGACAGGTCTTATCTAACAATCTCTTTCCCGGCGCCTATACTGTTCTCATTACGGATGCCGACGGCTGCCAGTTGCCCCTCGATTCCTTTGAAATTGAAACGCCGCCGCTGTTTGTCTCCCAAGCCCTGATCGTGCCTGTCAACTGCGATGTAGGCGGTCAGATACTGCTCACAATTTCCGGCGGCACAGGCCCCAAACAAGTGGACTGGTCCGATCTGCCCGGTTCGGACAATCCCAAAGACCGGCAAAACCTGGGGCCTGGCCTGTACAGCGGCATTGTGTACGACAGCCTGTTGTGTTCTTTTTCCTTATCTCCTATCCTGGTTTCTTCCAATTGTATTCAAACGGACACCATTCCGCTGGTCGTAACAATGAATACCCTGGATTCCTTTTGTATGGAATTGCCGGTGGGTATACAGCCTAATGCGGTCACTTTTTCTCTTCCCGGAAACGGCGGCAGCATTTCCGGCAATTCGATTTTCGGTTCCTGGGTTTTGAGACCCGACGGATGCCTGATATATGCAGCCGGCAATACGAAAGGCGTTGGCGTGGATACGATTTGTATCGCCCGGAGTGTCAATCAGCCGGGACTGAACGATACCATCTGCCTGGTAGTAAGCATCGTAGAGCGAAATTGCAGCGCAATAATAGACCTGCCTGCAAGCATGACAGTGCCCACTACGAACTGCCAGACAACGACAGCCGCCTGCTTCCCGATTCCTTACAGCGAAATCAATCATTTTGTCATCCTCGATAACGGCCAGCCTTACGCACATACCCTGCTGGGATGCGCGCTGGATACGGTGACGGCTTATGCCTTGTCACAAATACCGGCAACCGGGCCGTTTCAATTGACAGAGTGGCAAATAAATGGTCAAACTGTTTCAGGCAACTTTTTGAATATCAATGCTTTGCTTATATTGATGAACCAGTTAGACCCTTTTGGGGAATGGACGATCCGGGATAATCTTTTTATCACAGGCGGCCACCCGAACAATACCTACGGCACTTTAAAAGTGCTTTCCGAGCAGGGTGCGCAGGCTACGCTGACGCCTGCGGAGCAATACATCGCCCGGGGTTCGGAGCTGCAATTCAGCACCGGCGAACACCGGGTGGTTTTTCAGGATGTACTGACTGAATGCGCCGATACGGTACAGATCAGCGTCATTTGTTACGAATGTTTGCCTATACACGATTATACGCCTGATGCGACGGGCGTCATCAGATGGGATATTGCCGATTGTGACGGCGATACGGTTTTTTGTAGCAATATTATGAGCAACGGATTGAGCGACTGGGTTATTACGGATAACCAGCTGCCGTTTAACGCTGTCAGTTTCTGCAGCAACAACGTCGGACTAAACCTGGAGACCGGCTTGCATCAGATTCAAATTCGCAATCTCAAGACGACTTGCAGGTATGATTTCAAAGTAAATATTACTTGCGACAACGTCGTTTTCCCAACCGATACTACTTTCGCAGTGGCCGATGCCGCCTATACCAACCGGGGCATTACCGTGGTCATACCGCTGCTGTCCAATGATGTCATCCTCGGCGTAACGGGCGATGCAGGATCGGTAAGCGCCCTCGATTTTTTGAGCGCCCCTTCGGAAGGTCAATACGCATACAACCCTGTTACCGGCGTGCTGACCTTTAGTCCGGATGACTCGCAATGCGGGTTGGTAACATTTACCTACCAGATTACCGATATACTCGGGAACCAATCCGAAGCCCTGGTTTCCATCACTGTTATTTGTGATAAAATATTGATTTACAACGGTATTTCTCCAAATGGAGACAACCTGAACGATGATTGGCGTTTGCCGGGCATCGATAAGTACACGAACAATGAAGTCCGGGTTTACAACCGTTGGGGAAATCTTGTCTTCGAACGCAAGGGATATACCAATGCACTCGGATGGGATGGCCGCTGGAATGGCCGCGACCTCCCGGATGGCACCTACTTCTATCTGATCGATCTGAAAGACGGATCGAAGGTGCTGAGCGGGTATTTGCAGATTCTCAGATAAAAGAAGTGAGAGGTGAGAGGTGAGAAGTGAGAGGTATCCCGCTTGGCGATTTTTTTGGACTTGGCATGGGCTTTTCAGGCCTGTAATCGTGAAACGTGAGTCGTGAGTCGTGAGTGTTGCAAATCATGAGTTGTGACTTTGTTGGTAATCTAATTTAACTCACAATTCACAACTCACAATTCACAACTCACAATATTAAACTCTTTTCTACCTTCATCGGACGGTTTAACATAACTGTAACGTAAAAACATGAAGCAAC
>JAYSZC010000783.1:0-8286 GCA_043738235.1 Lewinellaceae bacterium
TTACCGGTTTTGTTTTTTCATCGATAACCGGTTTAAGCAGCCGGAGGAAGCCGTCTTCCGCCAGCACCCAATGCCCGTTGGCTTCAGCGCGCATTGCGATAAAATCCCAGTCGCTGCAGTTATATTGCACCAGGGTTTCGTGTACCACTTCCATGGCCCCGGTATCGCCTTGTAATGCCGCTTCGTCGAGTAGATCCGAAACCACCTGGCTGTCGGTTCGGTCGTAGAAATACCGGCTTTTTTTGCCAACCGCCAGTTTATAAGCCGAGTCTTTGCATTCGACCACCAGTAGAGAAGCGCCTGAGGGATCAACCTCAATTTTCTGTTTGATGATGATTCCTTTAAACACGGTCACTTTGCTGGCAGGCGAGCCGGCCAGGATTTCCATCGTTTTCCCGGGTTTGAAATCCGCTGCGTTACTTTGGCTAAAACCGCCTTTGCTGGGGTTGCCGTCAAGTATGGTAATGCGGGCAGTCGGAATGCGGTTTGCTTCCTTAGAAACCATAACCGCCAGGCCGGGAATATTTTTAAGGGTATCCTTCTTATCCTTATCATAGGAAATCAGCGTGACTTCCACATGGCACTTTACGGCGCCGATCAAGGTATCCGGTGAACTGATCATGTCGTATGTTTGTCTATGGGCGGGAAATAAATTTTAGACCCTGCCCTGAGTTTTCTGAAATTGGATATACCGTTCACTTCCGCCACTTTGATGTACAGGGCGGAATCGTGGTAAATCGACTCGCACAGGCTCAGCAAGGTGTCCGATTCTTTTACCTCACGCGCATGTGTGAGATCGGGCGAGCTGAGTTTTTCGACTGCTTCCCGCAACAAATCGGGTGTACTCCCGGTAAAACCGGCCGTTACGACCGCCCGTATCGGGATGCCGTTTGGCCGGAACAGGGTGTATTTCACCTCCATAGAACTCAATACACACTTGAACAGCAGGGTACCCCAGTGAAGGATCAGAAACCGGGGCCGGTGAGAGCGACTGTCGAAGCTCATCATTAGTTCTTTAAAAATCCTGAGGTCGGCCGCCACGCCCAACTCGTCGCTGAACATCTGTACACTCCCCAAACCTGGTTCCACCACGCCAGTGGCATCGAAAAGCAATTCCACATTCAGCTTGTCCGGCTTTTTCAACGTGACTTTGGCGCTTTTTCCACTGGTACCCAGCACCTGGGTATGCTCATATTCCAGGGCGTAGGATTGAGAATAACCGTCTGGGTTCACCTGGGCCACGTACACGCCTACCGGGATCGTGTAGTTGCAATCCAGGAAAGCCATGATCTTCATTTTCATCAGTTGCCCTGCGATATCCATATCAGCGTTCCTCCCGGTCTTTTAAAATTTGCAAAATCTGTTTGATACATTTGGCGATCAGGACATCCATGTCCACTTGTCCGGCCTGGCTGGAGGGGGAAGATGCCTGAGATTCGCTTGAAGGCTCTTCCACCACCATTTTTACATGCAGTTCTTTAATTTCTAAAGGCATACCGGGCGTGATTGATAAATGATCAGATCAGGTTGAAATACCGGTAATTCAAATCCAGCGTCTCAATCACCAAACTGTTTTCCTGGGCATTAAAGTCAGACACTGACCATTTTGCCGGCCAGGCATGGATGATGTTCCAGGATTTCAGGGGTTCGTGGTTTTCATTGAGCAGGGAAACGATCAGGTCGGCGGGTTTGAACTGAAAATTTTCGAAGGCATCACGGCACCAGAGGATGACCGCAGAATCCTGAACGAACCCGCGTTTGAGCGTCAGGGTAGAATATTTCGAGCGCAGGGGCAACTGGTGCGTGAAGCGGTTTTCGCCGCCTTCCACCCGGTCTTCATTTTGAATTTCCACGCTCAACCCGGACACGGATTGAAAACGCGCATCCATTTCCTGGGAGGAGACAGCGCTGAAATCCACTTTAAAATGGAAGCCGACCGGTGGATAATACTTTGTCATGCCTCGTGTTGTACAGTGAAGCCTTCGTGTTTGAGTTCTATCGTTTCTATGGCCACTTCATTGCCGGTCGAATTCAGGTCAGTGGACGATACTTTGGTGGGAAAAGCATTTTTGATTTTCCAAACGATCACAGGATCGTGTTTTTCGTTGAGCAAGCTGATCGTAACGTCTCGGCGTTCCACGGTATTAAGCGCCACCGTATTCCACCAAAGGAAAAAATCACCATCACCCTTGAATACGCCCCGCTTAAGCGTAATTGGGCTGAGTTTCTGGATGCCAGGCTGAGCAGTGGTAAAATATTCGGGGCTGGCGCCGTCGCGGTACTCAAGGGGTTCGTTGGACAATTCAAGTCCTGTAACCTCAGTAAATCCGATATTCGCGCCTCCCCATTCCACTTTGAAATGAAACTTCGGTAATGGATATTTTGCCATTTTGTGTTGAGTTTTAATTGATTGCCAATAAAAAAATGTGCCTCTTGCCCTTTGTTGCTTGTCTCTTCCTTACGATTCCTGCATCTTATGCGAGAAGCGCAGGATGATAAATTCTGCCGGGCGCACCACGGCCATGCCGATCTCCACGATCATGCGGCCCTCAAGGATATCGAGTGCGGTCATGGTTTGGTTGAGGCCTACCCGCACATAAAAAGCGTCTTCCGGTTTGGCTCCGGCCAAAGCCCCGGCGCGCCATTGCAGGGTCAGGAAGTTTTCGATCATAGCGCGCACACGCACCCACGTGCCGGCATCGTTGGGTTCGAAGACAAAACGTTCGGTAGACTTTCGCACCGACTCTTCCACCATGTTGTAGAAGCGGCGCACGGAGATATAGCGCCATTCGTTGTCGTTGCCGGCGAGCGTGCGGGCGCCCCAGACCAAAATGCCTTTGCCGGAAAAAGCGCGGATGGCGTTGATGGACTTGCCTGCCACCGTGTCTATATTAAGCCCTTCCTGATCACTATTGTCTATAGTTGCGGTCAGGCTGGTGACACCTGTCAGGCTCACGTTGGCCGGCGCTTTCCATACGCCTCGCTCATTATCGACTTTGGCGTAGATTCCGGCAATTGCTCCGCTGGGCGGGATTGCAGAGAGGCTATTCCGGAGGCTATCGATCAAACCTTTATATACAGGGTGGATGTTGTATAAATCTCTGGCGCCTTCCTTTTCATAGGCTTGGGCCGATTGGAGAATACTTAATAAACTAGCGTGGAATTCAGTGAAAAAATTGATAAAGGTGGGGAGCGAACTCAATCGTTTAGCGGTATTGGTTGAACCTGTATAAATGCTTTGATCATCTGCTGTAGATACTGTGAGCCATTTTGGAGGTGTGAGCGCACTGATACCTGTATTTCCAACATAAACAGTTGCACTTAAAAGCACCTTAGCCCCATTTTCATATTTAACCAAAGCGTCCAACCGGGTTTTCAGAGTATTCTGAATTAAGGTTACAATATCCGCTTTCAAATTCACGTGCGTTAACGAAGTCGTCCAGCCGTCAATTTGTAATATAATGAAGTAGAGCTTGTCAATGATGGTTTTTAGATTTACATCCGTATTTGTAGTCTTTATCTTGTCGATCAGGTACTGGAATGCTTCGGGCAACGAAGCGAAGCCAGTGTGCAACGCAACAATATCCCCTTTTATCTTATTTACATCCTGTACGATATCGTTCATCGATAATACTTTCGCTTTTACGATGAGGTCATTTGTCAGGTTCTCAAGCAATACCGGTTGCGCTCCTCTGCTAATTTTTGTATAGATATCGCGAAAAGAAAATCCAATGCCCAGGTTTACTTTTAAATGGGGTATGTAGCTTGCTCCATACTTCAAATCATTCATTCCGATTTTATCGCGAAATTCCTGATAACCCGTTTTCCAATCAAAAGCGGGGTTACCGGCATCAGACTCATAAAGATCGAAAATACAAAACCGGTCGCCGAGTTGGGCACATTGGGCAAGCGCTAAGGCCTGTAGATCGTAAAAATTCTGATGGGTGGGCAACAGAACAGCATCCGGAAACAGGACAAGTGTTGGTTCGTCAGCTTTTTTTAATTTTTTCAACCCATCTACATAGGCTGGTTTATCGTTCGCGTCATTATAAGAGCCCACGGAAATAATGTAACATGCTCCCCCTCCATTATTGAAGAACATCTGTAAAGATTGGTACAAATGAAATTTCGTATCAAAAGTGGCTTTTTCAAATACGTTATTGACGTCTATCACCAGTTGACTCACTGCCGGAGTGTGCCCGCTTCCAAAAAACTGCTGGAAATCGATTAGTGAATCAATTTTTGTGGGTACCATAGATAGGTCTCCCGGATTAATGCGCTGGGCTTTTTCCGTATACCCGATAAACGCCGGTATCGCAGTTTCTACCTGTGCCACCGAGGGCGGGAATTTTGTTATTTCTTCAACGTAAACGCCTGGAGATTTATAGGTGCTTGCCATAATCAAAAAATTATAAATTCATTTTAGGAAGAAAAATTTCGGAATAAACTTTACCGTTCAGCGGAATTATCGTTCCATTGTACGGCTGTGACAATTTGGTGCTTCCAACCGTTTGCGGCGTTTGGAACCTGTTCAGGGTTAGGGGATCTTTTGAAATGAACGTATCCGGGGTGATCTGATCGTAATTGTTGCCGACATTGCCAAGGCTGGCGTGGTTCAACGGGTGCAAAATATATTTCCAATAAGTAGCACGGCTGTCGATACGCACGTCGAATACGGGCGCCGCCAGTGTATTGCCATTCATACACAGTGTACCATCTTGTTCCAGCAGCCGGAAATCGTTCAGATTATCGCGGTGTATGATATTGATCACACCCCAATCGTATGGATCATAAAGGTCCTCGCGCAGGCAAACGGTTTTTATATCTTTATAACCCGCGGCGTTTACTTCTATCTGGAAAAAGCCTTCACCGAATCTGCCGTAATCCAGGCCGCAGGAGCTGTTTTTCTGAAAGTTGCCCGTCACGGTTTGGGTATCGAGTACCGCATTAGTCATCGATTTCAGCGTAAAAACGGGATTCGTCACCGGGGTGCCGCCGTTTGGCGTAAAGTAGTATCGAAATCTTCCGAGTAGCAGCAATTGATCGCGGTACGAAAAAGATCGGGCGGCGGCGCTTCCCGGCTTCCAGTAACTCGTGTCGGTTAACGCGATCGTCCCGCCGGCGCCTTGCTGGGCAACAAATACGTTCGCGGAGCCATTTATCACTTTTTCGCCCATTTCGTAGGTCCTTCCGTTGTCGTGCAGGGATGGGTCGAGGGCTAAGGCAGGGAAACTCATTTGCCCCGCTTCATTGTAGTTGCTGAAATAAAACCCGGCTTCGAGGTTCGGCCGCAACCGCAGGTTGGAGATGTTATTGAAAAACGGGTTCCGGGCCTTTACTCTAAAGACGAATTCAGTTCCGGCTTCAAGCGGTATGAGTGGCCGGTATTTTGTTGTTCCTCCCGCCAGTTCGGGTTCGGCGTTCACCCAGACAGAAAAGCCTGTGGGTGTAGCCTGAAATTTCATACGATGGCCGTCCAGCAGTGTCCGGCATTGGTTTGTCGACGCGATGTCGATGTTGTTTGAGATATTATAAGACCAATCTTCCAACAGCATGGCTTGTTGCGCCGCAGTGTTATTCCAGAAACCCGTCGTATCCTTCATATAGTAGCCGTGAAGTAGCCTGACGGTGAAAAGTCGTTTATATGTTATCGCAAAAGCCATCCGGGTGCTAATATATTTTTTCGACCGATTGTATTTGTTCGATGGGGGCGCCAGAGCCAGTCACTTGTTCCGACCTGATTTCCACCAGCCTGGCTTTGTACAGCACAAAGGGAAGTTGTTTGCCGCCCAGTGTGCCCCACAAATGATTTACTTGTTCGAAACTCAGGGAATGGTGATCCATAATCAATTCGAAGTCGGCTTTTTGCGCATCACTCAATCCTGAATTTTGAAGCAGGGGTGAAAGCGCGTGGTTGAAACAGTTTTTGGCCTGAAAAAACTCGAAAACATAAGAAAGCCAGGTCAGCGCCATATCATGTGAATCGAAGTTGGAGCAGCATAAAATATACAAATTCAGGTATTCATACGGGTTGTTGTATTGAACGGCTCCGTCCATGGTCACCTTCCTGTAACCACCGGCGTTTCTCAATGTATTTTCCCGTTCCGTATTCACTAAACCGATAAGTACGCTGTCTTTAAAATTTCCAGGCGTACTAAAATCTATCTGGCCAATATTTGCTAACTGAACTTTATAAGCAGTATTCCAGTTGGCGCGCCCATGAAGAAAACCTTCCAGTTCGCTTTTAAGTACAGATAAAGCCGTATTTATGATCATAAGCGCACTTTAAATTTTTTCGAAAACGTCTTTAAAATTGCCTTCCTCTATCAGGTGTTTTATAACTTCCAGAATGCTTTCCTTGGAACAAGAATCAATCAACACCATATTCTTAGCCCAGAAATATTTGCCTTTTAAAAACTCACCATTCTCGTCATACTGCCGGCGAAGCAACTCAATATTTTTATAGGCAAAAAAAGCCGCAATAAATTTTTCTCCATTTTCCATCACCACAATCACATCGGTGTTTTCAAGATCATACTGAAGCGTAGTCGAGGTGTCTTTCTCTACCGAAAGATATATTTTGTCTATTCCTTCTGGCATTACTATGAGTTGCGACTGAATAGCATACAGTGAAGATGAATCGAATATCCGTTCCCTCTTTGTCGAGAAAGGAAAGCCAATAGTGATTACCGGATTATATCAGCTGTTGAAAACAGGAGATGCTCACAAATCTTAGCATTTCACCCGCAGTATCCTAAACTGATCTGATCAACGGTACGGAATTCGGAATTACCGGCAACCGCGATAGGACGACCGGCACAGAGGGTATGCTTACAAATGATTGATGGCATGTAAAAAGTCGTCTTTGCGGCGGCGGGCAACGGGGAGATGAGACCCGTCCTGCATATAAATTATACCCTCTCGGTGATATTTGCGGACCATATTAATGTTAATCAGGTGCGACTTATGCGGTGAGAAGAAACCAAAAGGACTTAACAGGCGAATAAATTCTCCCAGATTATAAGAGCTGACGATATTAGAACGTTCAGTAGTAATTACCCTCGTACATTTTTGCAATCCTTCACATCTAACAATCGCATTTACTTCGATAAATTCATATCCTTCTATTGTTGGTATCCCAATAACCTCATCAGAACAATGCACTTTATACATCCTTTTAATTAAGTGGCCGTGGGTGATAATTTGTCTTTTTTCGAGGATGTGATATAAGGCTCTGTTTATTGCCAAAATAAATTCCTCCGACCGAAGAGGTGCTTGTAAATATCCACCTCCGCATATCGCATAATCTGTTGATAATCTTTGCTGTTCGTTCAAAATAAAAATGGTTTCGACTACGTGGATCGAATTAGCTTGGGGGACATCTGTCAAAACTGTACCATCTACCCAAGGGTTAAAAAACAGCAATTCTGGACTTAATTTGCGAATCAGTTCTCTGCCATGATCTATATCATTTGCGACACCATTTACTTGGATATAAGGGCAATAGTAAGCCAATAAGTGTTTAATAGTTTTCTGTAAATGAGGCCCTTGGTCAATGATAACAGAGGAAATCATGGCTATAGGAGTTTAGGTAATAAAAAAATGCGGTACTTTTTAAATGTATCCTGACCATCAGGGTATGAAAAAACAAAGGAGTCGCATAAACTTTGAACGCATGTGAAAATAACATCCAAGTTTGCTTTCCCCATTGCTATGTGAGAGTTTAGGAGTACACTTGCCGAGGCAGAAAATGTACCATCCCCTAATCCGCTGTCGTAACTCAAGGCCAGCTGTGGAGCAAACCCGCTGCGTCCAGGCGAAATGGCAATGGGCACGCTCATGCTACCGGTGCCGGTCACCGGATTGGCCTGGAATTTTTCGTCGATGCCCTGGATAGCGCCGCCGCCTTTGGGCAATGATAATGTGGGAAACTGTACCGGGGAGGCTGTTCCTTTGGGTTTTTGTTCGCCGTTTTCACCCTTGGAAGTGGATGAAGAACGGGACGCAGTAGAAGATGTATTTCGGCTACTGCTGGCATTCAGTTCGTTTTCCTGCTTCATGGGGGAAGCGTTTATTTGGGTTCAGAAGGTTTGGCTCTAAAAATTGCAATTCAATAGAATTACAATTTTTTGTTTCGGCTCAAAACTAAGTAGTAACATACAATTTGTCACAACATTTTTTCTGCAAAAAAATATTTTTAACGTTTTGACAACCAAGCGAGGAGAAAGCCCGATTGTTGCAGCCTCGTAAATTATTACTTTTAAATGAATTGATCACTTTCATACC
>JAYSZC010000784.1:0-8285 GCA_043738235.1 Lewinellaceae bacterium
TCTCGGAGCTGCTGAAAGGCGTGTACGACCTGTACGGCGGTCAAAACCTGGGGGCTGTGGTGGTTGCATCGGACGGTATTTACAATGAAGGCAGCAACCCGGCATACGTGGATGTGGCGATTGCCGCACCGGTGTACACAGTGGCGCTGGGCGACACGACGCCTAAAAAGGATTTGCTGGTAAAACGGGTGTTTCACAATAAAATCGCCTACCTGGGTGATAAATTTACCATACAAATCGACGTGGCGGCGACCAATTGCGCCGGCCAGCAGACGGTGCTGCATGTGGGGCAAGTGGTCGACAACCAGGTGCGCAACCTGCAAAGTATTCCCGTCAACATCGCGGGGAACGATTTTTTTATCACCAAAGAAGTCCAGATCGAAGCCGACAAACCGGGCGTAGCGCAATACCTGATAACGGTGGCCGGGCTGCCCGGAGAGGCTTCTACGGTCAACAACCGGAAAGAGATTTTTGTGGATGTGCTGGATGCCCGGCAAAAAATCCTGCTGCTTGCCAATAGTCCCCACCCCGACCTGACGGCGATAAAAACGACGCTCGAAATCAATAAAAACTACCAGGTCAGTATCTCTTATGTTAACGACCCGGGGCTGGATGTGACCAAGTCTGATTTTATCATCCTGCACAACCTGCCTGCGGTATCCAATGATATTTCCGGCTTGCTGAATACCCTGAATGATAAAAAAATACCACGCCTCTTCATTGCCGGGATGCAAACGGGTTATGCCGCGCTGGGCAGAGCGCAGGGTCTTGTGAATATGCAAAGCGATGGCCGCCAGAGCGACGATGTGCAGGGCAAGGTGTCGCCCCGGTTCGCGGCATTTAGCCTGAATCAGCGCATCATTGAGGAACTGCCGAAGTTCAATCCTGCTACTTCCGCTTTCGGCAATTTCAGCGCAACCCCGCAGGCGCAGGTCTTGCTATATAAACGCATCGGAAAAGTAGACACGGATCAGCCCTTGCTCGTTGTCGGAGAAGTCAACGGCATCAAAACGGGTCTTTTCCTCGCGGAAGGACTTTGGCGCTGGCGATTGTTCGACTATTTGCAGCACCAGAACCATGAAATTTTTGATGAACTGCTCAGCAAAACGGTGCAATACCTGTCTTTAAAAGAAGACAAACGCAAGTTCCGCATCACCCTGGATAAAACGATCCTCAACGAAAACGAGGCGGTTGCTTTCGGCGCTGAACTGTACAACGACAATTACGAACTCACCAACGACCCCGACGTGGCTATGAGCATCCGCGACCGCGACGGGAAAGAATATACCTACACCTTCAATAAAACAGGCAAGGATTATACCCTGAACGCCGGCATTTTACCGGTGGGAACGTACACCTACAAGGCCACAACCAATTTCAACGGTCAGAGCCTGAGTTACGAGGGGCGTTTCAATGTGCAGCCCATTCAATTGGAGTTATTTGAAACAACTGCGAACCACTCGGTGCTGCGGCAATTGAGCGCAAAATTCGGCGGAGAAACGGTTTTCCCGGCGCAACTGGCAAGCATCGCCGAAAAAATTAAAAACAACCAGACCGTGAAGCCGGTCATTTACCAGTCGACCAAAACCAACCCGCTCATTAACCTGAAATGGATTTTTGCCCTGCTGGCTACCCTGCTGGCGGCGGAATGGTTTTTGAGAAGGTATTTTGGATCCTACTGATTTTTTTTCAGTTCTCTTTTCAAAAACTCTCCCGTCCAGCTTTCCTTCACGTTGGAAACATATTCCGGGGTACCGGCGCAGATAATATTGCCGCCGCGCATACCGCCTTCCGGCCCGACATCAATGATATAATCGGCCATTTTAATGACATCGAGGTTGTGTTCGATCACGATCACCGTATTCCCTTTTTCCACAAGGCGGTTCAGTACCGCCAGCAACAGCCGGATGTCTTCAAAATGCAGTCCGGTGGTAGGTTCGTCTAAGATATAAATCGTGCGTCCGGTATCTTTTTTGGACAGTTCTTCGGCGAGTTTCACGCGTTGGGCTTCGCCACCGGAGAGGGTGGTGGCCTGCTGGCCGAGCGTGATATAACCCAGCCCGACTTCCTGTAAAGTCTTGATTTTCCGAAAAATAGAAGGGATCGGCGCAAAAAACTCCGCCGCCTCATTGATGGTCATATCGAGCACATCAGAGATGGATTTGCCTTTATACAGAATTTCCAGCGTTTCGCGGTTGTAGCGGCGGCCCTGGCAGCGCTCGCAATGCACCTGTACATCGGGCAGGAAATTCATTTCGATGGTGCGCAGTCCGGCGCCTTCGCAGACCTCGCAACGCCCTCCTTTCACATTAAAGGAAAAACGGCCCGAGTTGTAACCTCTGATTTTGGCTTCCGGCGTATCGGCAAACATTTTGCGTATATCGCCGAATACATTGGTGTAGGTGGCCGGATTGGAACGCGGCGTGCGGCCGATAGCACTTTGGTCGATTTCAATCACCTTATCTAAGTGTTCCAGCCCACGGATTTCCCCGTAAGGCAGTGGGCGTTTCAGGCTGTTGTAAAAATGGCTTTGCAGGATGGGGTACAAGGTCTCATTGATGAGCGAAGATTTCCCCGAACCGCTCACCCCTGTCACACAAATAAAAGTACCCAGGGGCAGACGCAGGGTTACGTTTTTCAGGTTGTGGCCGGTACAATCTGTCAGTTCGAGCCATTTGTCATTGCCGCTGCGGCGCTGTTCGGGAACGTCGAGTTGGGTGCGGCCTGCGAGGTAATCGGAGGTTTTGGTCGGGTTTTTCAAAAAGTCTTCGGGCGTACCGAAGTCGACAATTTGTCCGCCGTGTTTTCCTGCGCCGGGGCCGAGATCGATCAGGTAATCCGACTGAAGCATAATATCGCGGTCGTGCTCCACTACGAGCACCGTGTTGCCGATGTCGCGCAGGTTTTTGAGCGCCTGTATCAGCCGGACATTGTCGCGCTGGTGCAAACCGATGCTGGGTTCGTCGAGGATGTAAGTGATGCCGGTGAGTTGGGAGCCGATTTGGGTAGCGAGGCGGATGCGCTGGCTTTCGCCGCCGGAAAGCGTACGCGCCGGGCGATTGAGCGCCAGGTAATCGAGACCGACCTGCAGCAGGAATTTCAGGCGGAAACGAATTTCTTTCAGCACGTCTTTAGCAATGGCCTGCTGGCGCTCGCTCATTTGTTGCTCTACATTGCCCAATGCGGCATGAAGTTCCGTCAGGTCCATGTCGGCCAGTTCGGCAATGTTGCGCTCCCCGATTTTAAACCACAGGCTTTCTTTGCGCAACCGCGTTCCCTGGCATTCGGGACAAGGCGCTACGGTCATAAAATCCTCGGCCCACTGGCGGATTTTTTCACTCGTGGTATCTCCATACCAGCGTTTGAGCATATTGATGAGGCCGTCATAAGCGAGGTTGTAACTCCACTCGTCGCCGCCCCAGGTCATGTCTATTTTTAAATCTTCGTCCCCGCCGTAGAGCAGCGTTTGCATGGCGGCTTCGGGAATGTCTTTGATGGGCGTGCTAAATGAAAACTTGTGTTTTTTGGCAAGTTCGCGCAGTTGTTTGAACATCATGTTCTCGCGTACCTCGCCCAGCGGAACTATACCTATCTCGTTGATACTCTTTGTATTATCAGGAATAACCCGCGCCATATCCACTTCGTGGATTTCACCCAGTCCCTTGCAATGCGGGCACATGCCGTATGGAGAGTTGAAGGAAAAAGTATTGGGCGAGGGTTCTTCGTACGACAGTCCGCTGTCTTCGCACATCAGGTTTTTGGAATAATTGGCTACGTTACCGTTATCCAGATCGAGTATTTGCACGATGCCGTCGCCGATGCGCATACCCATCCGAACGCTTTCGGCCAATCGTTCGCCCCGGTCATCGCCCACTTTCAGCCGGTCTACCACGGTCTCGATGTCGTGAATTTTGTAGCGATCCACTTGCATTCCCGGCGTGATGTCCACGATTTCGCCGTCGATACGCACTTTGGCATACCCTTGTTTGCGGATTTGTTCGAAAAGTTCGCGGTAGTGGCCTTTGCGGGAGCGGACGATGGGCGCCAGCAGCGCGATTTTGCAGTCGGCAAAACGCTCCTGAATGCTCTGGATAATCTGCTCCTCGGTGTATTTCACCATTTTTTTGCCGGTCACGTAGGAGTATGCTTCGCCTGCACGGGCAAACAACAGGCGCAGAAAGTCGTACACTTCGGTAACCGTTCCTACGGTGGATCGGGGATTGCGGCCGGTAGTTTTTTGTTCGATGGAAATTACCGGGCTGAGGCCTGTGATTTGTTCCACGTCGGGCCGTTCCATTTCGCCGATAAACTGGCGGGCGTAACTGCTGAGCGTTTCCATAAAACGGCGCTGACCTTCCGCATAAATAGTATCGAAAGCCAGGGAACTTTTTCCCGAACCGCTCACGCCGGTAATCACGACCAATTGATTGCGCGGAATCCGCACATCCACATTTTTCAGGTTGTGTACCCGCGCCCCGATGACCTCAATGTAACCGTTGTGCTGTGCGGCGGGTACCGGCTGTTCCACAAGAATATCAGCCGGCTGATGCGCCGCCAGTGTAGATGTTATCGTTTTTGCCTTTGCCATATTTGCCCAGAGAACAATCAGAATGGAGTTGGGTTTTGGGAAAAGGCAAAAGTAAGGATTTTCTGCTGCTAAAAAAAGGATTTTAAAACAAATAGTAGCACCGATCTACTCAGGCCTGGCCAACCAGCCTGTTTGTAGAACAAAACTGAGATGTAAAAAGCTTTGCCCGCATGGATAGTGAAGAGGTGTCATTTGCGACGCAGGAGCAAGTGACACCTCGAAACGGCCTTTCCCAGTCAGTCTCCGCTACGAGATGTCACTTGCTCCTCCGTCGCAAATGACACCTCTTCGCTAAGTTAATGACATTGACCTTTACCGGGGCAAGGCAAATCCGTGCTCCATTTATCGTTGATAAATCACCGGATTCAATTCCGTATCGATCACCTTGCCGACCACCGCGCCCGGGCACCAGGTATTCCAGTCGTTGATCTGGTTATCATTTTCGGGTTGTTTTAAAACCATATCTTTATCCATGTAAATCACCGTCATCACCCGACGCATTCGGTCGGTTTGGTTGGCGCCGGCCCGGTGGAATACCCAGCCGGAATGAAAACTTACTTCACCCAGATCGAATGCTTCGATGACGTGTTTAAAATCATTGATCCGCAATTTTTTCTGAAGAATCACCTCACTGTCGTCGCTGATAGCCAGCTCGCGACCCTCCACGATGACGTGGCTGCCTCCGCTGAATTCCAAAGGCCCCATATCGAGCGGTACGGCTTGTAGCGGAATCCACGCTGTAATGGTTTTATCGGTAGCCAGCGGCCAGTAATACTGGTCGGCATGCCAGGGCGTGATGCCGCCGCCGCCTTCCTTGTACAGGGCCTGATCGTGGTACATGCGTACGCCGTCGGTTTGCATCAGGTCGGCGGCCATTTTTCCCAGGCGTTTGCTGAATACAAAATCGCGGATGCGTTCGTCTTCGCGCCACAGGTTGAAAATCTGCAAAAAAGCCTTTCCGTAGGTATCGCGGGCATCGAGCGGCTTGTTGTTGGTGTTGAGTTCCGCTACTTTTTGGCTGATCAGTTCACCGTAATACGCTAGCGTGTCCGCATCAAACACGTTTTTGAGTTTGATGTAGCGGTTTTTCTGGAAAAAATCGACGGCTTCGGGGGGGAGTGAGTAGGGTTGGTCGAGAATGTTTGTCACCATTTCATTTTTTATAGGCTAAAATAATAAAATTTTGAATTTTTAGTACCCTAAAGAGATGAATATTTTTAAAAAATAGTACCCAAAAAATGTATAGAATGTATGCGTGGTGTAAGGAAATACTTAACGCATGTAAAATGTCTATTTTTTACCACTAAAAGCGTAACAAACGCCGATAGATTTGTAAAAAATAATTCAAAAACCCTTTTTACATGGAAAGAAGATACTTTATTCAGACCGCCGGCTTGTTTGCTTCATTCGGCATTTTGCCCAATAGCAATTTGTTGGCACAGTCGGCTCCATCACCTGTCAACCCTGACCCGGATCTGCTAAAACCCTTTTACCTGCCGCCCACAGAACCCCTGTCACATAAGGGAAATATGGATATTCGTGTTTGGGTGCGCTCCGAAATGACCGGTGGCGTATATTCGTGCGTCGAATGCGCCGTTGCGCCAAAAGTGATGGGGCCGCCGCCACATTTTCACAAGGAGTTGGATGAGTTGATGTACGTTTTGGAAGGTACGGCCAGCGTGATGGTTGAAAACGAAGTCGTGGAGATTGCAGCAGGCGGCTGGCATTTCCGCCCGCGAAACCTGAAGCACACCTTTTGGAACGCATCTGAAAAACCCCTGCGGTTTGTTGACATGTATTTCAATCAGCCCTTTGAGCAGTTTTTAGAGCGCATTTTTCATGAATTGACCCCTGAAAATGGATTTCCAAGAGGTTCAGAACAACATAAACGAGCGCGTGATCTGTTGAATGAACAATTTGGGCTTGTGTATGCGCCTACTGCCTTTGAAGAACGCCAGGCCATTGCAGCAAAATACGGCTTGCAATAAAAACTGCCAATTCACTTTAAATAGGTGTGCAAAATTTGTTAAGATTAAATCTTCTGTAACTCATTGACTTACATTGCTTTTTGCCCTTTGCAATTTGCCCTTTTACTTATGCGATGATTTTAAAAGACTTTCTGCCCCATCCATCGCTTCAGGATGTTGTCCGTTGCTATCGAATCGCACACATGCGGTTTGATAGCAACGACCCGCCTCCGTTCAAACCGTACACGCCCCGCCCGGAGCAGTGTTTGGCTTTTTATCCGCATGACCGGGAGAAGGTGGATTTTACTACTCAGCCCAAAAGTGTTGCCAATATCCCGGTGGCCCTGGTGGGGCAAGCCTTGTCGGTGACAAACAGGTATGTTCACGGCCATTTTATGGTTGTTCAAATACTGTTTCAGCCAGGCGGATTGTACCGGCTGACCGGTATGCCGAGCTGCGAAATCAACGATGCTTACATCGAAGCGGACTGCGTTTTTTCAAAAGAGGTTCATGCGGTCAACGAAGCCTTTTTCTTTGCCCAAAACTATACCGAAATTGTGCAAATTGCCAATGGATTCGTTGAAAATTTGCTGCGTACGTCTGTAAAGGAAAGCCATCCGATCGACCTGGTTTGCAAGTGGATGTTGACCAATCCGGTTACTACGCTGGATACCCTGGCAAAAAAATCATTTTTGAGTTCCAAACAGTTTGAGCGAAAATTTCAGGAACGCATGGGCGTGCATCCCAAGGTTTTTTCACGGCTGGTGCGATTTGACAAGGCTTTTCGCGAAAAAAACCTGAACCCAACCCAGGATTGGCAAAGTATTGCATTTGACTGCAATTACTATGATTATCAGCATCTTGTGCGCGACTACAAAGATTTTACGGGATTAAAACCCACTGATTTTCACCAATTGGAAAGCCACGCTCCCGAACGACGGTTTGGCCTTGCCGAGCATTATTACGAGACGCAGATATGTTGAACGTTTGAGATTAGACCGAATGAAGCGCCACCGTCGCCACCACCACCAATCCCGCCGTCTCCGTGCGCAGCCGCGCAGCGCCTAAGCCCGCTCCCGTAAAACCGTTTGCCTCCGCCAGTTGTACTTCTTCGGGTGAAAAATCGCCTTCGGGGCCGATCAGCACCAGGGCGTTTTTGCCGGGCTGGAGCAGGGTTTTCAAGTGCGGTAAGGGTGTGTCTGCGCACCAGGCGATGTATTTTTGTTCGGCTTGTGCCTGGGTCACAAACTGTTGGAAACGAACCAGCGGATTCAGTTTGGGTAGATGCGCCTGCAGCGATTGTTTCATGGCGGAAACGAGCACTTTTTCCAACCGGTCTAAGCGCACCGTATCGCGTTCGGAGCGCCGGCAGTGCAGCAGGGTGATTTCGGCGATGCCGATTTCGGTGGCTTTTTCCAGGAGCCACTCGATGCGTTCGATTTGTTTGGTGGGAGCGATGGCGAGGTGCAACGAAGCAGCGCTTTCCTGTGCGGCGGGCGTGGTGTTCAGGATACGGGCGAGCACATGCCGTTTGCCGGTTTCCGCAATTTCAGCCTCGTAAAAAAAGCCGCGTCCGTCCGTCAGTTCCAGTTGGTCGCCCACTTTACGGCGCAACACGGTAACTAAGTGGCGGCTTTCTTCTTCATCGAAATGGGCGAAACCCTGTTCGATTTTTTGTGTAAAAAAGAGTTGGTTCATGTTGAGTGAAAAGGCAAAAGGCAAAAAGCAAA
>JAYSZC010000785.1:0-3213 GCA_043738235.1 Lewinellaceae bacterium
TCGTTTCATAACCTGTCAGCAACATCGCCGGACCGTCATTAGGAACGATGCTTCGCCCTTTCCTATTCAGGTTGCAATATGCTGCATACGCTTGTTCATGGTATTCAAAGTCGATGCGATATAGATCGTTTTCCAATTCTGAAACGGCCAGCACACGACTCCCGCGCAAGGCAAGCGCTTCCAAAAACTCCGCGCTTTGTTCGGAGGAATATTCCCCGACATCGTCGGAAGTGAACAACAAATTCCCCAGTAACACATTGATTACCAGCACTGTTTGCTGTTGCATGGCACTGAGGTGCTGGTGATCGTTTCTCAAAATAAATACATCGGGGTCATTGTGAAAAGCGCGACCGTTCAGGGGCCGGCGATGCAGCGTGGAGCGCAGGGAAGCCATCGTACTCACCCGCTCCCGGTGCCGCAAAAACGCAAGCAACCTGTGCTCCCAGCGCAGGTGAATATCCCCGCCGATGCGGCAGTAGTCCACCAGCCCAAAGCAGGAACCCAAGGGCGCGCCACAGGCAAGTATCCGTTTGTCGCCTGCCAGATGGCGCAGAAATTCCATCGCCTCGTACATCACTTGACCGCGCGTTTTGCCCGGCGGCGGGGCCAGGCATACCGCAAACAGAAAGTCTAATTTCAATAGCTCATAGCCCCATTTTTCGCAAATAATATGAAATACGCCTGCCAGATAGGACTGCACCCCCGGATGGTAAAAATCGAGGGCGTAATACCAGCCTCCCCATAAGGGGTTCCAGCCCACTTTCAAGGGTTTGTTTTTTTGATCTTTCAGCAACCAATCCGGATGTTTTTGAAATAAATCTGATTTTCGGGAAGCTACAAAAGGCGCCAGCCACAGCCCCGGCAGCAGCCCCTTCTCCCGGATCTGCGCAGCCATACGCCCCATACCGCTGGGAAACGCAGGTTTTACGGACAACCAGTCGCCGAGTTCCGTTTGCCAGCCGTCATCTATTTGAAAAAAAGCGGCGGGTTTTTCCGGTACGACATGCGCTGCCGTTTGGTATTCGGAATGGCCCAGGGTCGCATAGAAAGCGGCATACGAATCCAGGTTTTTCATCAAAACCGACTCCGAAATCCGGGTAAAATGCCTGTACCAACTCGTCCAGCCAATGGCGGGCGGCGCAGCGGGCGTTTGAATGCCAAGTAATTGAAAATAAGCGTCGTATGCAGCTGCTTCACCCATTTTCAACACCACAAAATCCAGGGCGGGAAAGGAATGCGACAATTTTAATCCCTCCAGATCCTTGCGCACCGTGAGGATGCCGTTGGCGTGGTCGTACAGGAACAGGGTAAAACCCGTGCTTTCGTTTAAAGAACCCAGAAAAGTCACCGTATCCGGGTCGTCCTGTAAGAGCGTGTACGTCCAGGAATGCAGGCGCCCGGGGCCATGTGGAATGCCTGCGATCAGCTCGTCGCCGTAATTCCCCATGTGCCGCCGTGCCATACGCCGCAGGCGCGGAATGTGCCCGTCTGCCGGCACCCAGCGACTTTCACTCCAGGACTGGTACCCGTTGGCGAAAAAACGGGCAGCGGCAGACAATGGCATATCCAATTGAATTTCAAGGCGTTGCAGGGTAATATCCTGTTTGGGATGCAGGAAAATGGAGTATTTCGTTTCCTGCGCACTGACAACATTGCATTGAAAATCTGCAAAAAGCGCTTCAAATGAATTGGATGTACCTGGCGCCAACTGATACGTTTGCCGGTCGGCAACAAGAATGGCTTGACGGAATGACATATTTGAAAAATTTCGCTGCCAAGTTATTGAAAAATAGAGGATGTGAACTATTCCATACCTTTGTTTCTACAATAGGCACTTTGAAAACGGCCTTCGCACTTCGCACTAATGACTTCGGACTTTACACACCTTTGTTGCTAAAATAGGCACTTTGAAAGAACCTGAACAGATCAAACTCCATCCCCTGCTTGTCCGCGCGGTCGCGCAGGCGCTCATGGCCATTTTTTTTGAACACCGCTATGCCGATAAAGTCATCGAACAAGCCCTGAAAAGCAACCCCAAAGCGGGCAGCCGCGACCGGGCTTTTATAGCTGAAACCACCTATGAAGTGCTGCGATATTACCGGTATTATACCGAAATTCTGGGAAAAACGCCGCGTTTTGAAACCGATTTCTGGCAGTTGATCGGCATCCATTTTTATTTAAAATCAGGTAAACTCCCCGATTGGCAGGAATTTAAACACCTCCAACTCAAAGAAATAACAGCCCGGGCGGAACAAGCCCAGGCAGAGCGATCGATTCGGGAAAGTATCCCGGAATGGCTGGATGAAATGGCGGCGCAGCAACTGCCAGAATCCTGGGATAAAACCCTGCACTGGCTCAATAAACCGGCCCAGGTGGTGATCCGGGCCAACCGCCTCAAAACCGACCGGGCGGCGCTACAGCGCGCCCTGATGGAAGAAGGTATCGAGACAAAATCTGTTGGAACCGGCGAGGCGCTGGTACTCGCCCGCCGTCAGAATATTTTCCTGAGTCCGACTTTTAAAAAAGGCTGGTTTGAAGTACAGGATTACAGCAGCCAACTTGTCGGCTCCATCCTTGCGCCCGAACCCGGTATGCGCGTGGTCGATGCCTGTGCGGGCGGCGGCGGCAAAACCCTGCACCTCGCAGCGCTCCTGCAAAACAAGGGCAGCCTCATCGCGCTGGATACCTTCGCCTGGAAACTCGACGAGCTGCGCCTGCGCGCCCGCCGGGCCGGCGCCACCAATATCGAAACCCGCCCCATCGAAAGCCGCAAAACCATCAAAAGGCTCTACAACTCTGCCGACCGGCTCTTACTCGATGTGCCCTGCAGCGGCCTCGGGGTGCTCCGCCGAAATCCCGACGCGAAATGGAAACTGAAACCCGAACAGATCGAACAACTGCGCTCTACCCAACAGGAAATCCTGCAATCTTACTGCCTCATTACCAAACCGGGCGGACGAATGGTGTACGCTACCTGTAGTATTTTGCCTGCTGAAAACCAGGATCAAATCGAAATTTTCCTCGCCAGCGACGCCGGAAAACAATTCCGCTTGCTGGAAGAAAGAAAAATCCTGCCGCAGGACGAAGGCTTTGACGGGTTTTATATCGCGCTGCTAGAGAGGAATGAGGAATGAGGAATGAGGGATGAGGAATGAGGAATGAGGAATGAGGAATGAGGAATGAGGAATGAGGAATGAGGAATGAGGAATGAGG
>JAYSZC010000786.1:0-3209 GCA_043738235.1 Lewinellaceae bacterium
GTTTGATTACATCCATTTCGCCTTGAACACTTCTTTCATTTTTATCATCAATTTTCTAATGAAACGAGAAATCCACAACTGGTACAGTCCCCGGCTTAATAAAAACATGGAAATAGCCATGTACGGCCATTTCGGTTTTAGTTTATTGTTACTGCCCACCGCCGCTGCCGACTATCTTGAATACGAGCGTTTTCAACTCATTTCGGTACTCGAACCACTCATTAATGCTGGTAAAGTGAAGGTATTTAGTATCAACAGTATCAATTCGGAAGCCTGGCTGAACAATCGGATGAATCCGCGCCACAAGGCGATCCGGCACCAGCAATTCAATGCTTATGTAGAAAATGAGGTCGTGCCGTTTATCAAAATGCACACCAGCGACGACACGCCCATCATTACCAGCGGTGCATCGCTGGGCGCTTTGCACGCGGCCAATATGTTTTTCCGCCGTCCCGACCTGTTTGCCGGCACGATTGCGATGTCGGGTTTGTACGACCTGACTTCTTACACCAAAGGTTACTTTGACGAGGATGTGTATTTCAATTCGCCCTGTCATTACCTGCCCAATCTGAATGACCACAACGTCCTGGAACGGCTCCGTTCCAGCGGTCGTATCCACATTATGACAGGTTCCGGCGATTACGAAGACCCGGAAGGCTCGCGCCGCTTATCCGGTATCCTGACCGGTAAAGGCATCCAACACCACCTCGATATCTGGGGCGGCGATATGCGCCACGACTGGCCTACCTGGAGAGCGATGCTGCCGTATGTGCTGGAACATAAGTTTTGAGAATGTTGAATAAAGCAGTTCTCTCCATCCTCTTCATCCTCAACGTTTTGGATACACGCGCCAGTCAGGTAGATACGGTAGAGATATTCAGCGTATCCATGCAAAAGCCGGTCAGGTGCCTCGTTATCAGGCCGGAGCATTATCGTTTTACGGGCGAGCGGTATCCGGTGTTGTACCTCCTGCACGGCTGGAGCGGCAATTTTGCCGGTTGGCTCAGGGATGCGCCGCAGTTGCGCGAACACGCAGACCGCTACCAGATGCTGATCGTTTGCCCCGACGGCGGCTACGACAGCTGGTATATCGACAGTCCGGTCGACTCGACGGTGCGTTACGAAACGCATATTGCGAAGGAAGTGGTGCATTATGTGGACTACTACTACCATACCCGACAGGAACCGGGCGGGCGGGCTATTGCCGGACTGAGTATGGGCGGACACGGCGCATTGTCGCTGGCGATCCGGCACCCGGAAGTTTTCGGCGCGGCGGGAAGTATGGCGGGCGGACTGGATTTTCGGCCCTGGAAAAAGAACAACTGGGATTTGGAGGGCGTCTTGGGCAATCCTTCAGCGCATTGGGAAAACTGGGAGCAGTATTCGGTGGTCCATCTCATTTCGAGGTTGAACAAAACCAAACTTCCACTCATCATCGACTGCGGAGCCGGCGATTTTTTTATTGAAAGCAACCGGGAAATGCACCGGCTGCTGACGGATATGAAGTACCCGCATGAATACACCGAGCGGCCCGGCGAACACAATGACGCTTACTGGGGGAAGGCAGTGGATTTTCAGGTGTTGTTTTTTCACCGGTTTTTTTCGGGATACTGAGAAACACTTCGCACTAACGACTTCGCACTTCGCATTACTCCCCTATTTTCCTCAAAAACGATCCTAATTTCACCTGCAGTTCCAGCGTCCGTTTTTGGAAGGCATGTTGCGGATCGGCGGCGATACGGTTCAGCAGGTTTTGAAAATCAGCGCGGTCGGTTTGTCCGGCTGCGATATAAGTCAGCAAAAGATTCCACTCGGCTTTTTCCTGAAACCTGGCTTCCCGGCGCTCGATGGAAGCCTGAAAAGCGGCGATGGCAACCTCGTAATGGCCCAATTGGCCGGCGCTGTGGCCCAGGTAGTATTGCGCTTCGGCGTAGCGTTCGTGATCGGACGGGATGCTTTTGAAAAAGGCTTCCGCGGCTGGCAAGTCTTTGTTTTCCAGGGCTTTGAAACCCGTTTCCAGAGGATTGTAAATAGTAGTTCCGGCCCGGAAAGTGGAGGTAGCCGGCGCTTCGTATTGGGCTGCAAAAATTGCTTCGTCGCTGTAATCGCGACTCGCCCACTGCATGGAAAACCAGCCCAGCAGCAAGGCCACGCTCGCAGCGGCGGCGAAACGAATCCACAAGGGGCGCATCGTTACCCGTTTGGCGGTGAGCAGGGGAGTTGCAGCGGAGGTGTCCGCATCGCTTTTGGCCCAGCCTTGCAATTGTTGGCGCAACTGCGCTTCCACACCTTGTTCGATCACTTCCTGGCCGAGGCGATACAGGTCAAACGCCTCCCGGAGTTCGGCATTGGCGGCCAGTTCCGCTTCAAATGTGAGGCGTTCGGCATCCGGCATCAGACCTTCGGCGTATTGTTCTACTCGTTCGATGTATAGTTCTAAATCCATGATCTTCAGTGAGATAGTAATCGTTCAACATGTGGATTCTTCTGGATGACTTCTAAAAGCGACACGTGGCAGCGGTATTTGGCTTTGCGGGCCATATCGGAACTGGAGAAACCGAGCGACTCGGCTATTTCTTCCATCGAGTAAGACAGTTTCCACAATTCCAGAATTTGCCGGCAACGTTCGCCCAGTTCATTCAGCAACCGGTTCAACAGGTCTTTACGTTCCTCCGTTATCATCGTCACTTCCGGTGTCAGCAAATCAGGTTCGGTGCTGAGCGGCATTTCGGCTACGGTACTGGTATGCGATCGTTTGCGAAGTTGATTCATCCACAAAAAACGGCAAATCGAGTACAGATAACCTTTAAGCGGCGCTTCTCCCCTGAATTTTCCTTCCCTGATATTGCGGTCGAGGACGATAATGCCTTCGTGAAACATATCCTGTCCGTCGGTCGCATCGCCCTGGTGGTTGCGCACGAACGCTGTTACCATGCGTTTCAGGTCGTTGTCTTCGTAGATGGCTTTCAACGCCGTTTCGCGTCCCTGGCCGCCTGAAGAGATTGCTGATACCAATTGTTCATCCGTGAAATCCGGTTTTTTCATGTTGATGTGTTTTGGTTCGGGAAAATGTACCCGGCAATGTTTGTTTTTTTTACCACATAGTTCACATAGGAGAATAACATAGATCACATAGTTTTTTTTTTGAAGTGTGCCTTTCTATGTGATCTATGTTATTCTCCTATGTGAACTATGTGGTAAAAAAAACA
>JAYSZC010000787.1:0-8271 GCA_043738235.1 Lewinellaceae bacterium
TATTCCGGAGAGTCCGCGCTGGTTGCTGGTGAAAAAAGGCGACGAACAGGGCGCACTGAAAGTTTTGAACCGGATCAATCCGCTCACGGCGCAAAGCCAGATCGACGATATCCGGGCGGGTATGCGCCAGCCCGGCGACCTGGTGCCGCCCGCCACTTTTTTTTCCGGGAAATACCGAACGCCTATTCTGCTGGCTTTCCTGTTTGCTTTTTTCAACCAGGTTTCGGGCATCAATGCCGTCATATATTATGCGCCGCGCATCTTTGCTGAAACGGGCATGGGCAAAAGTGCTTCCCTGCTTTCTTCTACCGGCATCGGATTGGTCAACCTCGTTTTCACCTTGATCGGCGTGGCCCTGATCGACCGGATGGGCAGGCGTTTTCTGATGTATATCGGCTCATTCGGCTACATTTTTTCCTTGTCGCTGGTGGCCTACGCTTTTTTCTCCGGCGCTGCGGCAAACAGCCTGCTGGTACCCATTTTGCTGTTTTTGTTTATTGCGGCCCACGCCGTCGGGCAGGGCGCCGTCATTTGGGTGTTCATTTCAGAAATATTCCCCAACGCGGTGCGCTCTTACGGAAACTCGCTCGGCAGCGCCACCCACTGGGTATTTGCGGCCCTGATCGCCAATATCTTTCCCTGGCTGGCCGGGCGTTTCGGCGGCGGACCTATTTTCGCTTTTTTTGCCGTGATGATGGTATTCCAGTTGCTGTTTGTCTGGAAAATGATGCCCGAAACAAAGGGCGTTTCGCTGGAAGATTTGGAAAAACAACTTTTAAAGTAATAAGTAGGTGTGCAAAATTAGTTAAAACTAAATCTTCTGTAACTCATTGATTTACATTGCTTTTTGCCTTTTGCAATTTTGCCCTTTTACTTAAAGGATCAGAGCAAGGCGCTCTGGCAGAGACCGATATAATCTTTCAGGGCAAAACGGGCCATTGCAAACTTGTTTTTCAGGGTAGCGGGCGACTGCTGTTCCAGTTGACGGAGGGTATCGAAAGCAGCATCAGCATTCAAAATGGCGTCCTGTATTTTATGCGGAGCCGGGTTATGCCATCGCTGTTCCATTTCTGTAAAATATGCAGGAATTTGTTCCAGAAAACGGCTGGTCAGTTCGGGGTTGTTGTACTGCAGTGCCCGTTGAAACGGGTCGCTGATCTGGCTGCAAACCTGGTCGACAGGCACGGAAACCCCGTTTAATACCAGATCGTTTACGGCTTGCCGGAGTATATCCAATCGCTGTTGATCGGAAACTTCCAGCGCCTGGGGATCTATTTTTTGTATCTGTACCTGTAATGTGTAAGCGGCAGCCTGTGCTTCACCCGCAGCCTCCTGGGCAGGTAGCACCGCCAAAAACAACGTATCCGTTCCAACGGCTAATTGTACCGGCTCCGGAACTGCTACGATTTGTAAAAAACGGTGTTCTGCTTCCCGCAGCTGATCGGTGGCTGACTGGCATCCGGCGAGGGCGAACAATAAGCAGCAGGGGTATATTATTCTTTTCATGTAAATCTTTTTCGGGTACATTTCAAATTGTCGTTGCGGCATATTGACGGGGTGACTCGAAGTCATCCTGTCGGGATCCGTCCACTCTACGACGGGTAAACTGAGTTGAAACGTACACCGTAGAGGGGACGGATCCCGACAGGATAGGATGACAAAAGTAGCGTACACCGTAGAGCACACCTCAATATGGGTTGTTTGCAGGCAGAAGGATACGCGATGAAGGACACAAAATCAACTTTTACTAAAACGCCGATGTTCTGCATCCTGAACACATGCTTATTTTTGCCCTTTATCCACATGCCCCTAATAGAACATTCCAGTTTCCCCTCTATAAACCATAAACCTATAAACCATAAACCATAAACCTATAATTCACATGCCCCTTATAGAACATTCCAGCTTCCCCGGCTCCCCCTTCTGGCAATTCAACGGACACCTGCAAACCCTGGCGCCCGGTATCTGGCGAAAGGTAAAAGATATTGATTATCAACGGGAAAGAATCGAAACTTCCGATGGCGATTTCCTCGATCTCGACTGGCTTCCAAACGGACACCGGCGCCTCGTGATCCTGACGCACGGACTGGAGGGCAATTCCAATGGTCAGTACATTCGGGGTATGGCCAGGCATTTTATGCAACATGATTGGGATGCGCTGGCCTGGAACTGCCGTTCCTGTTCCGGAGAAATGAACCGCCATTTTCGCATGTACCACCACGGCGATACGGAGGACATCGGGACGGTCATCAGCCACGCCCTTGCAAAGGGCCGCTATGACGTTATTGTGCTCGTCGGGTTCAGCATGGGTGGCAATATTACCATGAAATACCTCGGCTCCCGGGGTGCTTCGGTTCCGCCGGAGATCAAAGCGGGCGTTGCGTTTTCTTCTCCCTGCGATATTGCCGCAGGCGCCGACGTGCTCGACCGCTGGGACAATATCATTTACAAAAAGCGGTTTTTGGGGTTTTTAACAAAAAAAATACGCCATAAAAACAAGCAGTTCCCCGGTAAATTAGATGTATCCAAACTGCGGGAAGTGCGGCGCTGGCGCGACTTCGACGAGTGGTTCAGCGCACCTATTTCCGGTTATGCGTCGGCGGGCGACTTCCACCACCAGGCTTCTGCCAAAAATTTCCTCGCAGGCATCCGGGTGCCCACTTTGCTGGTAAGCGCCGTGAATGATCCCATTCTCACACCCGAATGTTTCCCCATAGATATTGCCCGTACACACCCTTATTTTCATTTTGAACTGACTCCCGGTGGCGGCCACTGCGGTTTTCGGGCCAAGGGCGATAGGGGTTCATCGTGGTCGGAGCGTAGGGCGCTGGCTTTTTGTAATGAGATGGGAGGGATTTAAAGGAACACGGATTTTTAGATTAAATGGAACACGGATTGAACAGATTAGACACGGATTTTGATAAAAATCCTTTTAAATCCGTGTCTAATCCGTTCAATCCGTGTTCCATCAAACCATATCCGATTGATCACTTACCATCCTGCCCAATAATCCGAAACTCGGTCCGGCGGTTCAGTTGGTGTTCCGCCTCGGAGCAGGGAACATCGTCGCTGCAGTTGTTGATCGGTTTCGATTCGCCATAACCCCGGGCGACGAGGCGTTCGCGGGCGATACCCTGTTCGATGAGCCACTGCACTACTATGTCGGCCCGGCGCTGGGAAAATTCCATGTTGAATTCGGCCGCGCCCCGCGCATCGGTATGGGAGGCAATTTCGATGCGGAGTTCCTGATTTTCCTGTAAAGTGCGTAGCAGTTTTTTCAGGTCCGGCAAGGATTCTTCCCTGAAATTTTCCTCCTTAAAATCGTAGTATAAATTGACTAAAAAACCTTCCGAACCCCGTTTCCAGGCACGCTCGTCCGGCGCATCCGGGACGCCGTCTGCCAGCAACACACCGTTCTGGACTTCCAGGCCGTTTCCGAGACTAAAGGTTGCAAGGCTGCCGTCGGGATTTTCATATAAACCTGAAATGTCATTGAATCTCGGCCCTGTTGCCACAATCGGCGCGACGGCCTGCGCCTGATCTACAATAAATCCTTCGGCATCGCGATAGGGTTGCAGGCTCAGGTTGGCTTTCAGGGTCACCTTGTCGGATGACAAACCTTTGGTACAAAAGCCTTCGGCAGAGGCCATGATATAACCCTGCATTTCGGCTTTCACTTTATAACAGCAAGCCCGGTCGAGTTTGAATTTATACCGCCCGTCAGGGCCGGTAGTGATAGGCGCAAGGGGCGGTTTTCCACAATCGTTCATAATGGTTACCCGCGCGCCTTCCGCCGGCAGGCCGTCGGCCATATCGAATACAATGCCCTGTAAGGTGTAATTGGTCTGTTTTTGAATACTTATTTCAATCAGTACGGCCTGATCCGTCGAGGCGCCGGAGCAGCCGTTGATCCGGGCATTGTCGTACCCTTTTTTGGTGGCCGTAAAATCGGCGCATTCCACCGGGCGCATATCAAAAGCAATTTTACCGTCTGCGCCCGTAGTCATGGTCAGGCCCGTTTGCAACTGGCTGACAACAACCCCGCTGATGGGTTGTTTGGTCTGACTGTCCAACACCAGTACTTCCACGGGGGCGGCTGTTTTTTGAAATCCGTAAATATCATCGCGCCCTACCCCACCGTTGCGGTCGGAGGTAAAAAAGCCCCAGGAAAGGTCTTTTCCGAAGGTAATGGCAAAATCATCGTGGGTGGAATTGACCGGTGCACCAAGGTTGACGGGCAGGTTCCAAGCGCCCATATCCTGCTGTGGAGTGGCGTAATAAATATCGAGACCTCCCAGGCCTAAATGCCCGTTGGAAGCGAAATAAAGGCGGTTATTGGCTGCCATGCAGGGAAATATTTCATTGCCTTCCGTATTGACAACCGGGCCGAGGTTGACGGGCGCCATCCATTGTCCGTTGCTCATTTGGCTGACATACATATCCATACCGCCGTAGCCGCCCTGCATATTGCTCGAAAAATAAAGTTGTTGGCCGTCAGCGCTCAGCGACGGATGCGCTACATGGTATTCGTCCGAATTGAAGGGCAAACCCTGCACATCTTTCCAGTCGCCTGAAGTGGCGTTCCAGGTGCTCGCAAATATTTTGAGTTTCACCAGGCCGTCTTCACTGCGGCTCGTTTTACCATCGGCAAAACTGTTTCGGGTGAAATAAATGGTTTTTTCATCGACAGATACCGCCACAGCCGCTTCGTGAAAACGCGTGTTCAATGCATTGGAATATTTTTCAGGTCGCTGGTATTGAAAATCACCGGGCTGCGATCCGTTTTGGGCAAAATGGATGTGATACAGCTCTGAAAATGGGTTTCCCGTCCACAAACTGGTGCGTTTAACGACTGTTCCTTTGTCCCGGTCACTGGCGAATATCAAGGTATTGCCCACCACTGCGGGGCTGAAATCATCGAGATTTGAGTTAAAAGACAAGTTTCGCACGGTGTAAATGTCCTTGCCTTTCAGCAGCAGTTCGGATTGGCGGTCACAGGATTTGGCCAGAAACTGCGCCCGGGCATCGTCGGGATTTTCCTGCAGGTACAAGGCAAACCAGGTTTTTGCCTGGTCGCATTTGCCATTGGTTTGCAGCATCATTCCGTAGTACAGGCGGTGAATGGCTTTTGCCTGGGGCAATTGCACTACCTGAGCATACCAGCGTTCGGCATTTTCGGGGTCGTTGATTTTGCGGTAACATTCGGCTAAGTTGATCATCGCCTCCGGACTGTCCTCCTTCTCTAAAACCTGCTGGTACAAAACGATAGCCGTCATGTAATCCAGTTCGCGCAAAGCATTGTTGGCCCGAGTCAGCCGCGACTGCGACCAGGCGAAAACCGGGAATAAAAACAACAAAAAAAGCAAGCGTAATTTCATGTGTTTGGAGGTTGGAAGGTTTGGAAAGTTTGATAGTTTGAAAAAAGGTTTGATGGTTTGAGGTGGTAATTCATGGCTTTACGTTACCACTTCAAACCTTCAAACTTTTCAAACCATCAAACCTCGTTTATCATGGTCAAAAATATCGCGGCGAGGACACCTCTTTCACCTTAATATCAAATTCGTAGCCCACCATAATTTCGACAGAATTGGTAGCGGCCTGACGGAGCCGGCTTACCGTAAGGTCGTAAGACGCGCCGAAACGCAGGCCATTCAGCAGGTAGTAAGCGCCCCAGATATTGGCGGAAGCAGCGGAAGAGCGGTTCATTTCGACTGCGGTGCGCCAGGATGCGCCCAAGCGCAGGGTATTATTAAAAAAAATAGAACAATCCAGATCCAGTTCGGTTGGCGAACCTATTTTTTGAAAGGTTACATCGTTGCGAAAGGCGCTGAACCAGCCTGTACTTTTCAGCAATAACGCAGGTTTCAGCAAAATTCGTTCGTCGTCGTCCAAAGCAAAGGTCATCCCGACCGTCGTGTAGTAGTGTCTGTATGTTTTGGCATAAAACGAATACGCACCTGCCGCAGCCCTGCGCAGATCATGTTCCACCAGCCTTGGGCTACTAAACCCGGCATAAAACCGGTTATTGTATAAAAACAGCCCGGCTCCAAAGTTCGGCAGCCAGCGGCTCTTGCTGTTTTGAAATACTTCATCTATGCCGTCTTCCAGAATAATCTCAAACCAGTCGCCATGCCAGTTGGCTACACCGGCCTGCAATCCAGCCGAGAGAATCATATCCTTGCCAATTTGAAAACGATAGGCATAGGCCGTCGACAGGTCGAAGGTACTGACAGGCCCTATTTTATCGCGCACCATACTGCCGCCCAATGCAATGCGCCCGTTCGACAGCGGAGAATGCGCACTCAATGCCTGGGTAATGGGTGCGCCGTCAATACCCAGCCATTGTTGCCGGTGCGTGAGCGACAGCGCAAGGTGGTCATTGATACCTGCGCAGGCCGGGTTGAAAATCAGGCTGTTGAATGAAAACTGGGTCAGCATCGGATCTTGCTGCCCCGACAAAAGAACGGGGCCGTAAAATCCGGACAGGACTATGAACAGTAATAGTTTTTGCATATTTAAACCGAGTTTCTTGAGATGGGTGAACGGAAACCGGCAGCGGGAGGGATTATACGGGAAAGGACAAAAAGAAAAACGCCATGATCGTCTACGTATTATACGTGGTTTTAATGGGTTTGGATGTTTACAGATTGTTGTCCTTATTTTATTCAAAACAACTTTGTGTTGGGTATGATCGACAGTGAAATAAGTATGCCAAATAACTGGTAATACATAATAATCCCACAAATTTCACAAAAATTTGCGGATGCGAATACTTTCCGAACTCTGGGTTTACCCGATTAAATCAATGGGCGGCATTTCCCTCACAGAAGCAACGGCCCAACCGCGCGGCTTGCAATACGACCGCCGCTGGATGTTAACGGACGAAACAGGCCGTTTTATCTCACAACGCGAAATACCCGGGATGGCGCTGCTTGGCACGGCCATTGAAAATGATCACCTGCGTGTTTTCTGGAAAAAAAATCCGGCGGAACATATTCTTATTCCCCTGCAATTCCCGGAGGGCGATTTGCCCGAAATCACAGCCACTATCTGGGACGACACTTGCCCGGCTCTGGTACTGCCGCGATATATAAACGACTGGTTTTCAGCACAATTAAAACAAAAGGTGCATCTGGTGTACATGCCCGATTCGACGCGCAGGCATACCGACAGCCAATACACACCAGAAGGCCAGCACGTTAGTTTTGCCGACGCATACCCTTACCTGATCATCGGGCAGGCTACACTCGACGAACTCAACCGGCAACTGGCAGACCCGCTGCCAATGAATCGTTTCCGACCCAATTTTGTGTTTACGGGAGGTACTGCGCACGAAGAGGACGCGTGGTCCGATTTCCAAATTGGTTCGGTAACTTTCCGTGGTGTAAAACGTTGCGCGCGTTGCGCTATTCCCACTACTAACCAGGAAACGGCCGAGCGGGCAGCCGAGCCGCTGCAAACGCTGGCTACTTACCGGAATTTCAACAAGAAAATTTTATTCGGGCAAAATGTGATCCTCACGGGAAAAGAGGATGTTGTGCGAGTTGGAATGGCTGTTTTAAATACATGAAAAATGATGGGGTTGACGGTAAAAACACTGTCAACCCCATAAACTATATAGAGGCTACAACTCAATCTCCGATGCTAGTCTGGAAAGACGATAGACCCGTCACATGCCCCTGTTGCAGATTTGCAGGTACATGACTGCCTCTTGCATTTTTCATGTATCGTTAGATCGCAAGTGGTACACGGATTAAATGAAGACTGATCGCACCTATGGGTACATCCGGCTACAGCGCTTAGAACAGTACCGTCCGAATCAAGTGGTATGCCAATCGTACTGGACAGAACTCCTTTTTGACCTTTGGAATAAAGATAATAAAATGTACCATCTTCTGATTTTCGCAGTTCAGTGGATGAAATTTGGGTGCCGTCATTCAGTATTTTCTCAACTTGGGCATTTAACTCATTGTAACTATTAATGTTTATTAAACTCCCATCGAACTTAAACTTCGAGAAGAAAAATTGTTCAGGGTTCCGATCCTGATTTAATTTTTCGTCGTTCTGACAAGCATTAAATACCAGATTGATGGTTAATAACAGGGACAGGATGCTCAAAGACCAGTTTAACAAGGATTTTTTGTATTCCATAAATGAAGATTTTTGAATATGAATTATAGTCGTCTGAAAGTGGTTTTGAAAAGATTTCAGTCAAAAGTAAAATATTAGTGATTTGGAAGAATAGTTTGGGTTCAAAATTTAATTTTGCCT
>JAYSZC010000788.1:0-8266 GCA_043738235.1 Lewinellaceae bacterium
GCAAAAAACTGGTTTCTTTGGAGGCGCCCCGCTTTCAATATTATATTTATTGTGTTCTATTGCGCCTCAACTATGGTTTGCCGTCAATTCCCCCTATAGGCGCTATTGCGTGAAAACCCGCTTTGTCAACCCCAATCCTCCACCTGCCAGTTGCGTAAAACCAGCCGAATAAATTGGCTTCACGCAACTCCTCGATGCCATTGGCCTACACAGCAGTTGCGTACATCCAACCAATCCGGCTGGATGTACGCAACTGGCGTTCTGAAAAGAAGAGGGAGATTTTCGCTTCATCCGGCATTTATTTGAGTGTGCAATAATAATGGTTTGTTTCAAATTTCCAAAATATGCTGCGGACTTTTTATTTCAATCGAGGACTGGTATCCTCCGCTTTTGTAGTACTTTTCGCCTCGAAACAATCCAGTCGGATCTGCCCCGCCATGAAAAACATTATCCTCGTCCTTTCGGTGCTGCTATATGCCGCCCATCTCGCCTGTGTCAGGTCGCCTTTCTCGCGACCTGTCAAGTATGTCGCTTATGTCGGGTTCAATTACCTGAATGCTGCAAAAGACAGCGCGAACAACTACCTCGACTCGCTCTACATCGTTTCCCTGGAAACATACCTACAACGGATCAATGCGCACAACGACCCAAGTCCGTACCCCGTGGAATATCAGTTGAAGACGTACCAGTGCGATTACAACCCGGACACCATTCCCGGGATTTATGAAAGTATTGTGGCGGATACGAACATTGCGCTGGTGATCGACAATACCTGGGGGCGGTATATCCGGCTGGCGGCGCCGATCATCCGCAATCAATTGCCGGTGATGTCGATGAGTGCCGACCAAAACCGGCTCGATTTTGGGAAAAACGCGATTTTCCTGCAACCCAACGACCCGCAACCCAATTATTTCGTCCAGTTTATCGATAAAGTGCTGAAAAAAAAATCAGTCGGATTTGTCACCGAATGCGACTATCTGCTACACAATCTTTTCCTGGAAAGCCTCGACAAAAACGGATTTCAATACGATTCCGTCTGCCTCTGGCAACGCAGTTATATCCAAAACCGGGAAGTGCCCAAAGACTCGGTGGCGGTGATGGAGCGGCACCTGCAGAAAATGTTGAGCAAGTCCGAACCGAAAATTATCCTGCTGAATACGCACACGGGTTACGGCGATTCGATCATGCGTTTTATAGAGCGCAGCGATCTGCCACCCAAAACTTTTGTTGGGATTTCTACCGATTTGAAAGACCAGGAGTTGGAGAAAATTTCCCGGGAAAAAGGGCATACATTTATCCGGTACGCCGCCGCCGACGAAGCGTTGCCGGAGAAAGTGTACCGCGATAAAAAAGAAATTGAAAAACGGTTTTCCAAACCCTTCCGTAACCGCGACCCGAACAAAGAACTGCAAGCCGACAACAACCTGCGCCGCTGTTACGATGCCATAAGTATTTTTGAAATTGCCCTCCAGGAAAAATGTACGGACCGCGCTTCCTTCCTGGCTTATTTCAAAGGCCTGGAAAACCGCAAAATCTCGAATAATATTGATTTGTTTGAATTCGATAGCCTGCTTATCCAGCGAAAAGACCCCAGTTTCGACCAGGTACACGGCGGTAAAACACGCAGTTGTCCTACCCAAATCAATACCTACGGCGAACCCATTGCCAACCTGCGCGTCGGCATCGACATCATCGACATCAATGACATCGACGTGCGCAAGAATACCTTTGACTGCAACCTGCTGTACTGGGTGATCGCCGATTCGCAGTACATCGACAAAGAAGGCTACATCGATTTCAGCAACATCAGTTCCGAAGAAGCCAACCGCTACCTGATTGCGGAGGAACGCGACAGCAACTATGTCGTGCGGATATACCGGATCAGCGGAAAATTCTTAGGCGATTTTAAATCGTTCAAATTCCCGTTTGACCGTCACGAACTGAAAATTCCCATCGCGGCGCTCAGTTCGAGCAACAAGATCAGGATCAGTTTCGACCACAGTCGACTGCAAATCAATGACAAGATCAAGGATTTCGAGTTCAACGACTGGGATACCGATGAATACTTTGTCACCCTGGACAACCAGCTGTCGAATTCGCTCGGCTCCCCGGACAAGGTGACTTTTGATCCTAATAACAAAGCCAGGTACTTAGAAAACTACAAAAGTCTCAATGTACACCTCGGTGTGAGCCGCCAGCCCTGGGGCGCCATCATTCTCATCATCCTGCCGTTTTTGATGTTCAGCGCCCTGCCGATTTTTATGCTGTTTTTCCATAAAGCCAGTTTTGAAGAGGTGGGCGAACTCATTATTACGTCTTTCTTAGCTACGGTGGCGTACTCTATCAACTTAGTGCAAATTTCTCCGGCGACAGACTCTATGAACTTAGCCTATATATTTCTGATGCTCACACTGGGCATCAACTTTTTCTGCTTTATTTATGTGACGATTATCGACCGGCAGAAAAAGCCCGCTTTGGCAGCGGGAATAGAGGAAGGAGCGCCGCCTCAGCGCCGGTTTAGCCTGTTGAAGGTATGGATGCCGGTGCTGCTGGTGCTTGTGTTTCTGATGTTGTTGTATATGGTGTTTGGGTGAGGGGGCATTATCCCTTCACCACCTTCACCGTCGAAACCCCGCCACCCTGAAACACTGCAAATAAATACACGCCACTTGGCCAGCGGCTCATATCCACTGTCTGACCGGCGGCATTCGTAATAACGGTGGTATAAACCAGTTGCCCCTGTGCATTACTAACCCGAAGCCGCGCCATACCTGTTGAAGCAGCCTGTATTTTCAGCGTGATTTGGTCCGTCGCAGGATTTGGAAACACGGTGAAACGGGCAGGTTCTGCGGCCGGGCTCTCCGTATGCACCAGCATTGGATCGTAGCGATACACTCCGGGGTCGTTGAATTCAGCAAACCACAGCCGGTTTTGGCTGTCAATGATGAAAGCGTCGGCGGCTTCATTTGCGGTATTTTCCCAGCCGGGCGGCGTGAGTTCCGTCCATACGCCGCCGCGTAATTCGGCGACGGTCGCACCTGTCGTTCCCTGCACCGTAGGCCAATAGGATACGTACGTCCCGCCGGCTTTATCAAAAGCAATGCGCCGCGTTTTATTGGACGGAAGCCCGGAATTATCAGTGTTCAAGGTCGTCCAGTTTTGGCCGTCGAAACGGGCCAGGCCGCTTTCCGTACAGGCCCAGATAGCGCCATCGGGGGCCTGAGCCAGGAAATGCACCCGGTTGTCGGGCAATCCGGAGTTACTCTGGGTGATAGAGTCCCAGGCCATGCCGTCGTAGCGTAAAATACCCCTATTGTAGACGGGAAACCATGCCGTCCCGTTTGCATCAAAGAGTATACTTCGAATAAAATTGGCATAAAACGGCAAAGTAGAATTGGCCTGCGAAAAGAATTGCCACTGCCCGCCCGCGGAATAACGTACCAGGCCACCGGAAGTCTGTGAAGCGAAGGAAAACCATCGGTCGCCATTAGGCGCAGCAGCTGAGTTGTAAACAACATGATTGGGAAAAGCAACGGCGCAAGTATCAAATAAAGTCCAGGCGCCGCCGGCATAACGCAGTATCTCGGCGTTGTCTAAGCCAATCCACATCTGCCCGGCAGAATCGGCTTGTATGCTGTACACATTGTTTTCGGAAGCGCCGAAATCCGTGGGGTAGTAATGATCCCAGGCGTCATCCTTTAGGCGCGCGATGTATTCCCCAAATTCGGTACCAAACCATATACTGCCGTCGGCGCCCTCTGCTATGCCATCGTAAAAGACGCCCAGGGGCGGCCCCGGCAAACCCGTGCCCGGCTTGCTCCAGATCTGCCCGTCGAAACGGGACAACTGGCAATAATTCTGCACCCAGATACGGCCGGCGCCGTCCACGGCAGGCGTTATTGTTCCGTTGGAACCGCAGCCGATATCCTCTTCATCGTCGTAATGCGTCCACACGCCTTGCTGAATCACCGAAACGGTGCTATTAGTAGTTACCCAAAGCCGGCCGAATGCATCGGCCTGCATTTTTCTGAAAGGACCACCCGAAGTTATCCCGATGCCCACAGTAGTATAACCGGTCCAGGTTCCGGCCTCGAATTTGGCAAGGCGAAGCACAGCGAGTGCTGACAAAGCGCCAAAAGCCCACAGGGTTCCGTCGGTGGTGAGTGCCACAGAGACGACGTTGTTTAAAGGGTTGATGCCAGTATTGGCAGTCGTATAGGACGTCCAATCGGCCCCATCCTGAACGACAATACCGCTCCCGAATGTGGCATAGTACAGCTTCCCGTCCGGCCCGAAAGCCACATCCCAGATGTTGTTGGACGGCAGCCCCGAATTCGACATGTTCAGCACCGACCAGGCGCCGTTTCGGAAAATAGCTACACCGTTGTCGGTAGCCGCGTACACACTGCTGTCCGGCGCCGCTTTCAAGGCCCGGATGACGGCGGTGGCGGGAAGTCCTGTTTGCGTCAGGCTCCAGGTTTGTGCATTCGTTCCGTCGAAACGGCTGATACCGCCGGGATGCTGCATCCACCAGTGTCCTGCCGCATCGATGGCGAGTTGCAGGATACTGTCGGAAGGAATAGCGGAATTTCCAGTATTGAAAAAACTGCGGTTAGAAAGGGTGTCAAAACGAATGATGCCGTCGCCCATGGTACCTGCCAGAATGGTGTTTTCTTTGGCCGCCAGGCTTTGAATGGACGAAGGTGGGGCAAAATACTGCCACGAGCCGTTTTGTGCGGTCAACTGGAGGCAAGTCAGGGTAAAAGTGAGGATGAGTAGAGATACCTTCATACTGGATTGATTCTTTTGGTGATAAGTGGTTATCCGTTATTAGTTATTGGTTATCAGTGTTGATAATCAAGCACTTGAAAAGAATTTAATCAAAACTGATTTTGCACTCCTACTTACTTATGGTTTGTGGTTCATTAGCCGCAACAGATAGTACCACATCGCAATAAAATATTAACAGGCAAACAAAATAAATTATTCCACCACCACAAACCCCGCCCAGTAATATGGCTCGTAGCGCCGCCGCCGCATTTCATCCTGTGCCGCGTGCATGGCCTGACGGACGCTCCGTTTTTCCAACAGTAGTTTTTGATAAAATACCGTCATTAACTCCTGGGTCTGGTAGTCGGGTACCTGCCACAGCGACATGATGAGGTGTCGGGCGCCCGCGATTTTAAAAGCCCGTTGCAGGCCGTACACACCTTCATTGCCCTCTATGTGGCCCAGGCCTGTTTCGCAGGCGGAAAGCACCACTAATTCGGTTTGGCGCAGGTCGAGCTGGCTAATTTCATAGGCGGTCAGGATACCGTCTTCGCGGTTGCCGAGTGGAGCGCCGGTTTTCCAGGCGTGGTTGGCGCCGGCCAGGATGAGGCCCGAGCGGATCATGGGGTGTTCGGAAATTTTGAAAACAGGCTCGTCGCTTCCAGCCCTTGAAGGAGCGCCTGTCTCATTAGGGTGGGAGCTGGGGTCGTTGAAAAAGAAGCCGTGTGTGGATAGGTGCAGGATGTGCGGAGAAGGTCCGTTCTGACTGATTTGTTTGAAGGATTCTTCCGTTGCCTGCCAGCCTTTGCGTACTTCGACGCTCATGCCGGCCTTGTTGAGAGTCATTTGTACGTTTTCAACTTCTTTAGACGACCACTTGAGGTACTGCCAATCGTTGCTCCCGCCGGGGTCATCGGGAGTATTTGCCATACGGAAGGATAAGCCACGGCGGTTACCAGGGATGGCATCTTTGGCAGGTAAATAAGCGGTACTGTCCATATTGAACTGGATGTCGCCATAGATTAGTGCCGTAGCGTTTTTTGTGTTGCTGCGTTGATTGCCCAACACCAAATAGCGCGTACTTCCAAGCGCGACCAGTTCGTACCGGTCTGACAGCATGGTTTGCGCATCGACCGGCAGGGCGGCCAGGTTAATCCGGTGCAGCAACCCGCCCGGAGAATAGTACACCGTGCGCAGACCGCTGAGATGTGTTTCGAGGGGCGCCCATAGCAGCCGGTACAGGGCATTTTTGCCGACTGAGGGATCGACGCCGTACAGTTCGTTGACCTGATCGCTGTTCAAACTTGCCTCGCTTGTTAGGAACAGTGCTCTGAGTTGTTTTTCCTCCAAAAGCGGGATAAAAAGCGGGCGCTCCATGCCGGGTTTTAAGAGCAATGCAGCATACATGACGCTATCGGTCCGCTCAGGGGTATAATAGTTGAAGTGGATAAATTCGAGGGCGGCTTCGCCGGGTTTAAGTGCAGACTGGACTTCCTGCCAACTGACCTGTCGAATAGCGTCGCCATAACCGGCGAAGCTACGGGTGATATCTTTTTCAATAGCATTGGTTTGTTCTTCCAACTCAAGCACTCGCGTATGATCCTGTTCAGAAACAGGTTTGGAATATTCAGCAGAAAGCAACTGCCGGCAAGATTTGAGCAGGTTGAGTTTTTCGGCCAGCTCCGGTTCGGGTGAATTTCGGATAAGAAAAGCGGTATTGAGTAGGTAGCCCCGGTGAAAGAGCGCATTGTCATAACTAGCGTCCGCAATGAGCGGGAAGGCGCCGGAATGCGCCGTAGCAAAGGAAAAGAGTTGGTCAATTTCACTCCTGAAAATGGAGAGGTAAGAAACCACTTCGTTTTCCGAAAAGTGCCTGGCTGCATTGGAGAGATGTGCCCTTTGCCGAACAGCAGTTTCCGAAAAGTGGGTGGCAGCATCCGCTTGCCTGCCCATTTTCCAGTATAATACGGATAAGTCTGCAAGACTCATTTCATAAGAAAGGTGTTCCTTGCCGAAGAATTTTCCCCGCAATGATTTCGCTTTCAGGAGATAGGTTTCGGATAGGTCGTATTTACCTGTTTCAAAATAGAAAACACCCAAAGTTTCCATACAGGACATATAGTTGGGATGATCTGTTTGGAGTAAGGCGTCCAGAATATTCTTCGATTCAAGTAATAGCGATTCAGCCTTACCGTAATCCTTCATCTTAAGGTAAATATTGGCTAAGTTCAAAATACCTCCGGCATACCAAATAGTTTGTTTTCCCTTTGTTTTTTCAATAATAGCAATATTGGCCTTGTAAAAGGATTCAGCTTTATCGTACTGGCGCATAGCCGTATACACAAGTCCCAGGTTGTTCAGGCTGCCGCTGTAAATGATGTTTTCTTTGCCTAATTTTTTTTCCCTGATTACCATCGCTTCATGGTAATATTCTTCCGCTAATTTGTAATTGGCTGTATAAAAGTATATATGCCCCAATGCGTTTAAAGTTGCCGCATAATCTATATCTTCCTTGCCCAACGTTCTTTCCCTTATGAGTTTGGCTTGGAGGTAGTATTGTTCTGCCTTATCATAGTTGTTTCCCATGAGGTAGTAAATCGCCCCTAATTGGTGCAGACTGGATGCATAATCAGCATGCTCTTTTCCCAATACTTTTTCCCGAATGGCTCTTGACTCAAGGTACCACTTTTCCGCTGCCGGATAGTTGCCCTTCGATTGCAAAATCCACCCGTGATTGAAACAAACCTTGCCGTAGTGTTCCGATTCCCGGCCGAATTTTTCCAGAACCAGTTTTTCAGCAACGGCATGCACTTCCATCGCTTTTTCAAAATCTCTGCTCCCGGTGAGCGCGCGGGACACCTGAATCAAACTATCCACCTCCTGTCTTACTGAGGCTTTATCTGCTGACTGTCCAAAACCGGAAAAAACTACAAGAAATGCGAACAATCCACAAAAGGTTTTTTTCATGGGTATTAAAATTTGGTTCATTAAAAATCCCGCAGCGCGCGTTGCGCATCCACCCTGCGGGGCGCAACGGGGTCGGCTGCAATTTGGCGCAACAATACTTCGGCCTCTTTGCGGCGTCCTGTTCGGAGCCGGCTGAGCGCCAGGTACCAGTTTGCCTGGGCCATAAACCTGGACCGGTCGTTGCGGAGGATAGTTTCCAGCAATACGCCGGCTTCTTCCGCCTGATTGTTAGCCAGCAGGCAGTTGGCCCGGAGGAAGAGCAGGTTGTCGTTTTTTTGAGCGGACAGGTCAAGCAAGTCGAAAGCAGCAAGCGCCGACCGGTAATCGCCATTCCAATACAGTTGCTGGAACCGTTCGGAGGGCGAGGGTTCGGCAGCGCCCCGGCGCGCGGGTTCTAGGGATGCATCTTTGTACGGTTGAAACCAGGCTGCAAATATCCGTTGGTTGTCAGGTCGTTGAGGTGTCGTTGATGCGGGCGTTTGTGGTGGTGTTGCAGGTGTTACGGCGGGAATGGTGTCTGAGGCCGGAG
>JAYSZC010000789.1:0-3204 GCA_043738235.1 Lewinellaceae bacterium
TTTAATGGTTTCGCGGGGGCCTACATCGATGGCCATATTGACGAGCCAGTCAGGGATACTGCCGCCGGGATGGGAATTAATATAGTATTCCACATATACCCAGCCGCCGGCTCCGGGCGCCAAAGTCCACTGCGTACGCGCTGTGCGCATCCGTTCCACGTCTTTTACAACAGGTAAATAATCGGGCACAGCCACGCTGGTTGCAATGATCCGGTTTGTCGTTGGGTCTTGTGTCAGTTTTGTGTGCATGATAAGGTCGCGATCATTCATCGGCCAGGGGAAGTCGAGCCGGGAGTAATAATACATTTCCGTATCAGAAATCCTTTGCAGCAGCCTGGCTTCCACCACTTTGTATCCCCATTTAGGATATTGTTCCACTTCTGAAAAAAGTTGGATCAGACCGGAAAGTGGAATTTTGAGCGACGTGGCTAATTTAATTTCATAAATATCCGCTGTATGGCGATAATATACTTTGACGCCTTCCTTGTCTTTTTTGAGGCTCCAGGCTTCATTACCCTGGGCCTGGGCAGACAACGAGCCTGCAATAAGTAAGAACAGTATGAGGGTTTTGTACATGAGTCATTTTAAAAAAAGATAAATTAAAGGGGACGTACAGAAAACGCACAAAATATCAGGATGTTTCAAGTGGCCGCAGTCGCTTGAAAAGTATTTTTTTCAAAGCATACAATGCGCTCCTTATGAACTGTTCTGAAATAATGATGCCAGTTTGCACATTTACGACCAAATGTAGCAGCACCGATTTTATTTCTTGCTTTTCATCTACTTTTGGCCGTTTATAAATTCATAACCAACTGTTTATGCACAAACATTTACTCCTCTTACTTTGCAGCCTGATATCGTTCGCGTCAGTACAGGCTCAATGTCCTTCGGATCAACAAAGTATTCGTATTGAAATTGACCCCGACCAGTATTGGTACGAGGTTTCCTGGATGATTACCAATTCAAATGGATCCGTTCTTTATGCAAACGACGGATGTGAGCATGAAAATTTTGCCGTTTTCAACTACTGTGTTCCAGCCGACGGATGTGTGGTTTTCCGGATACTGGATACGTATGGAGACGGTATGTTGCCCAATGGTTTTTACCGGCTTTATGTGAATGATTCCCTGTATTATGAAAACCCCACCGGCAATTATACGTATAGCGAAGCAACCTACCTCAATTGTCTGCCCGGAACTTATTGTGGGGGTGCATTGCCTATTGACACCGGATTTTACCAGACGCAGAGCGGAGGCGAATCCTGGTATCATTTTGTACCCGAAGCAAACGGAACCTATGAGGTAAATACCTGCCACCCGGGCAACAATTGCCCCAGCAAAATATGGGTGTACGACCGTTGCAATAATATTTCAACAAACAACGACCAGACGGGCACCATTTTTTATGCCGATGCAGGTTGTGAAAACGGCGCGGTGGCGACGCTTTTCCTCGCTGCCGGTACCGACTATTTTATCAGGTTGGGATTTGTGGATACAAGCTGCCTGCATGATTCCCTGCATTTCAGCGTTTCCTATATCGGCCCGGTAACGGGTTGCACCGACCCTGCCGCCTGCAATTACAACCCGCTGGCGTCGGTGAGCGATACCTGTATTTACCCCGGCGACCCGGAATGCCCGAATTCGCCCGACTTAGTCGTTCTGGAGGATGTGTTGCGCAATTCGCTGCAACTCGATTTTATCGCCAATGCCGATGCCTGCGCGGTAGAGGAAGGTTGTATTCGCGGTATAGGCGATCGCGATATTCTGCGGTTTACGACGCATATTAAAAACACCGGTAACCAGGATTATTATATCGGGCCGCCGCCAAGTTCGCCCGATATCCCCTCCGATCAGTTCTTTTGGGATCCCTGCCACAACCACTGGCACTACCGGGGATACGCCGAATACCTCCTTTATGATGAGGATGGCACACGTTTGCCCATCGGCACCAAAAACGGTTTTTGTGTACTCGATCTGGAATGCTCCGATGGCGGTCAGGGACAATACGGTTGCGGCGACATGGGGATTACTGCCGGCTGCGGCGATATCTACGGTTCCAGCCTGCCTTGCCAATGGGTTGATATCACCGGCCTCGCCGCAGGTACGTACACCTTGGTGATGCGTGTCAACTGGGACAAAAGCCCGGATAAACTGGGCCGGGTTGAAAAAGGATACGAGAATAACTGGGCGCAGGCCTGTTTTGACCTTTCTTATAACGGCAACTTTCCGGTGGTAGATTTCCTCGACGATTTATGTCCGATTTATACCGATTGTACCGGCGAAACTTACGGCGAATCGCAGCCCGACTGCGAAGGTATCTGCAACGGCGTTTCCGTCCGCGGCGACTGGAACCACGACACCATCCGAAACAATATCGACGTGGATTCCTACATATCCGCCGCATTGGCCGACGACGAAGATGCTATCGAGTGCCGCGACCTGCACCCGAACGGGAATATTGATGTGTACGACGCTGCCTTGTTGCAGGAGTGCAGCCTTTATGCCGATGATCTGGATCATTGGGGACTGGGTTATCCCTGCCAGTTCGGCGGCTTTGAAAACACCAAAGACATCGTTTACCTGCTTCCGGGAAGTCTGGACACGGTAGCCAAAACGTTTGAAGTAAACATCGTCAATCCCTACAATGCTATCATCGGGTTTGAATTTTCCGTCAGCGGCCTGAACATTGATTCTGTTGAAAATATCAGCGGCACTATGAACGCTGACATTCAGCATGACAATAGCGGTGAAATACTGGCGCTGTCTTCCGATGAATCATTTATCAAGAAAAACATTCTCCCGACTTCGTTCCTGCGCATTCACTATGCTGAACTGACTGCCCCGGAAGTGTGTTTATCGGCCATTACAGCCGTGGTCAATTCAAAATACCAGCGCAGCGAAGCTCTTCTGGCCGACCCGAACTGCGTGCTCACCGGTTTGGTCAGCAGCAACGAACCTGGTCAGGCCGCATTTTCTGTATTCGTACAGCCCAACCCGTTCCGGGATAACGCCACAATCTTTTTTGAAAATGCGCGGGCAGAACCGATGACAATCACGCTGAGCGATATGACCGGTCGTACGCTTCGTTCTTTCGAAGACATTCGCAGCGAATACGTCACGTTTGAAAGAGGCAACTTGCCTGAAGGTGTTTACATCTTCACAATCAGCGGCAGCCGTGGGAAAGTGAGCGGAAAGATTGCAGTTC
>JAYSZC010000790.1:0-3202 GCA_043738235.1 Lewinellaceae bacterium
CTCCAGTAAAGGCCCAAGGCGAAGCACCCCCAAACACGAAAAACCAAACACCAAACACGGTTTCACACACTCATTGGATCCGCCAGTTCATTATCCACCTTGTATTTTTTCATAAAATCCTTCACGGCTTTTTCAGACACTTTGCCCTGACGGTGCAGCAGCCGAACAGCGGCGAAAGCGATGTATTTGGCGGAAATACCGAAGTAGTCGCGCAGGGATTCGCGGCTTTCAGACAGGCCGAAACCGTCCGTGCCGAGCGCTATGAAGTCCTTGGGCATCCAGGGAGAAAGTTGACCGGCCGTGAGTTTCACCCAGTCGTTGGCGCTGACGAACACGCCCTCTTCGCCTTTGAGTACTTCTTGTACATAAGGTGTTTTTTCCTGTTCACCCGGATGCAGCAGGTTCCAGCGGTCGCAGGAAACAGCGTCGCGGTACAGTTCCGTCAAGGAGGTGGCGCTCCAGATGTCGGTGCTGACACCTTCCGCTTCCAGGATTTCCGCGGCTTCCAGTACCTGTTTGATGATGACGCCCGAACCGATCAGGTGGGCTTTTGCACTGCCTTTGCTCTTCGATTTTTGGAAGCGATATAATCCGCGTTTGATGCCTTCTTCCACACCTTTCGGCATTTCAGGCATCAGCAGGTTTTCGTTGTAGACCGTGAGGTAGTAGAGTTTGTGCTCATTGTTAACGTACATGCGGCGCAGGCCGTCATGCACGATCACGGCCAGTTCGTAGGCAAAAGCCGGGTCGTAGGTCAGAATAGACGGCACCATTTGCGCCAGCAGGATCGAATGGCCGTCCTGGTGCTGCAGGCCTTCGCCGTTTAGCGTGGTGCGGCCGGCTGTTCCGCCGAGCAGGAAACCTTTGCACATCATATCGGCGGCGGCCCAGATCATGTCGCCCACACGCTGGAAGCCGAACATGGAATAATAGATGTAAAATGGAACGGTCGGAATGCCGTGCATGGAGTAGGCGGTGCCGGCAGCCGTAAAGGAAGCCGTTGCGCCGTCTTCATTGATTCCTTCCTGGAGCACCTGGCCGGTTTTGGATTCCTTGTATTTGATAACGGAAATACCGATTTCCAGCGGGGTGTACAACTGGCCTTTCTGGTTCCAGATTTGTACCGAGTTGAACATCGGTTCCATCCCGAAGGTCTGCGCTTCGTCGGGTACGATGGGTACGATGTATTTGCCGACAGCCGGATTCCGAATCAATTGGGTCATAATATCGACCACGGCTGCTGTGGTGGAAAACATTTTTCCGGCACTGGCTTCGCTGCCTTTCAATTGTTTTTCAAAAATTGCAATTTCGGGTAGTTCAAATTTGTCATACACCTCCTTGCGTTCCGGCAAATAACCGCCCAGCGCTACGCGGCGCTCGTGCAGGTATTTGGTTTCGGGTGCATCGGGGCCTGGGTACCAGAATTTAGCCGCTTTGGCTTCTTCGTCCGAAATAGGAATGGCGTAGCGGTTTTTGGTTTCCACGCGGCTGTCGGCACTGAGGTCTTTGGTCTGGTGGGCTTTGTTTTTGCCTTCAGCGGCTTTGCCCATGCCATATCCTTTCACCGTTTTGACGATGATGGCTACGGGGCGGCTCGATTTCACCGCGCGTTCGTAAGCAGTGTAGAGTTTTTCAGCATCATGGCCGCCGCGACGCATTTTGGCCAGTTGTACGTCGGAAATATCACTTATAAGGGCTGTTACCGCTGCGCTGTAATCGTCGTTGCCAATCAATAGTTGGCGGATGACGGCGCCGTCGTTGGAAGAAGCCATTTCCTGGAATTGTCCGTCGACCAGGCTTTCGAGGCGTGCCAGCAGCGCGCCGTCTTCATCTTTAGCCAGCAGCGCATCCCAGTCGCTGCTCCATATTACTTTGATCACTTCCCAGCTCGCGCCGAAAAAGTGGCGCTCTACTTCCTGTATGATTTTGCCATTGCCGCGTACGGGGCCGTCCAAGCGCTGCAAATTGCAGTGTATCACGAAAATGATATTGTCCAAGTTCTCGCGGCTGGCGAGTCCGATGGTGCCGTAAATTTCCGGTTCGTCTATTTCGCCGTCTCCGATGAAATGCCACACTTTGCCGCCGTTTTCAGGTTTTAAGCCCCGGTTTTCGAGGTATTTCCTAAAACGGGCCTGGTAAAGCGCCATCATGGGGCCGAGTCCCATGGAGACTGTGGGGGACTGCCAGAACTTGGGCATCCGGCGGGGGTGCGGGTAGCTGGCTGCGCCGCCCAGCAATTCCTGCCGGAAGTCGGCGATCACCTGCTGGGGCAGGTGGCCTTCCCACACCGCGCGGGCGTAGGTGCCGGGAGAAGCGTGCCCCTGGATCATCAACAAATCGCCGCCGTAGGTAGCGGAACGTTTGCGGAGGAAATGATTGTACAGCACCTCGCTCATGGTGGCGCTGGCTGCATAGGTAGCAATGTGGCCGCCCAAAGCGAAATCTTTGTCCTGCGCCTGCAATACCATAGCCTGTGCATTCCAGCGGATGATCTGCTCGATGCGGTGTTCCATAGCCAGGTCGCCGGGATAAGCGGGCTGGTCTTCTTTTGCAATGGTATTCAGGTAAGGCGTGTTGAGCGCGGGGCCGCCATTGCCCACCCCTTTGCGGGCCATCAGGTTGCGAAGGCGCTGGAAAAGTTCTTCCGTGCGGACTTTCCCCTGACTTTCAAGCACTTCTTCGAGGGCTTCGAGCCACTCTTCCTGTTCATTTTTCCAGTCTTCTTGTATTTGGATATCTCCCATGTTGTATGGATCAAAAGTGAGCAGATGCAGGTAATGGGCAGTTCGGGATTTTTTACCTGATATAGTAAACAACAAACTGCGTGGCGGGTTTTGCCGCGCAAAAATAGCATTTTTGTCTCATAGTATTTGGGGTCGCCTACACCGACACCGTATCATACACCACCACCCGTTCCCACAGGTGCGAGCACTCGGCTACAAAACGAAGATGTTCGGGATGCTCCTGGTAATACGCTTCATCGGCCTCGGTGTCAAACTGCAACAACCAGGAAAGGGAATAACTGCTGTCGATCACCGGGCGATGGGTACCCGCAGGTATCCCGATATGCCATTGACGGATTGTTTCGATTGAAATGAGCGGCTGCAATCCGTCAATCAGTTGCTGGCGGTCAGCGCCGGGTTTGAGCCAGAAAAATACATGGTGAACAAACATAATTGTGAGTTGTGAGTAGTGAATTGTG
>JAYSZC010000791.1:0-8255 GCA_043738235.1 Lewinellaceae bacterium
TGACGAGTTGGATGGCCCAGACAACAACAGTAGCCAGCACCCTCGATTTCCAACTCCTTTGTTTTTCCAGAAAAAACAGCGCCGACAGGAATCCGGCCACCTGAATGGCCAGCCAGCCGCTTGCCCAGTTCAGGGCAATCATCGTCAGAAAAGTCACGGCAAACCATATATACCTGCCTTGCGCCTGTCGGTGGATCGTTTGCCGGAATAACAACGGCAATGCCCATAGGGGAAGCAATAAGGGTACGGCCTCTCCTACCCTTCCCAGCCAACCGACGCCCAGGCTCAACAGTAAAACGCTGATACTAAGGAATGGAAAAATGCGTCGCCCATTTGTAGTTTCGCCTTGCAGACCCCACAACAGGCCGACAAAAGCCAGCAAGGCCAGTAGAGCCATCCCAAATACAACAAACGGCCCCTGTTCTGATTGGTAACGCCCTTGAAGCGACTGGAGTTTTTGCAGGGTTTCGATTGAAACGATCTCGCCGGACTGCACAATTTGTTCGCCTTTGTGAACCATAATACCGGTACCCATTACGGCTGCCAGTTTTCGACGTTTCTGTATAATGGTCAGAGAATCACTGTATTGTAAATTGACTGCTAATGACTTTTCCAATAGCGGGAGTACTATTTCAGGCTGTCGGAGCGGGCTGAACGGCAGGGTGTCCGTTAAAAAATCGCGCGCGCGGTTGATCGTCCCCACTTCCTGTACCGGTACTTTTTTTTCCGTATTTCCCGACATAAGATAGATAAACCCCGGCGTATCCTTAAACGCTTCTTCCGAAGGATCGGCAATGCCCTGGCTGTAAATCAGGTCGAGTAGTTGTTCCCCGAAGGCTGTATACGTTGCCTGGTTGCGCACCAAATCATCGAACTGGGTGTCGTGGCGACTAATTTTTACCTGCTCTGCAACGAAGCGTTCAAAACGTTTTTTTTGCAGGCGCGACACCTCCTGATCGAGCCGGAAATAGGGCGCATGTTCGGCATTTACCCGTGCCAACTCGTTGCGCACCTGTTCTTCCGGGTACATTACTTCAAAATCAAAAGGCGCGTGAAGGCTCCTGTAACTCCAGGGTTGCCCCTGCTGAAACCTGTATGGAAAGGCTTCTTCCCGGGGCATCAGTATAGCGAAAATGACAGCGCACAAGCCTGCCAGCAACCAATGGCTGCGGATCGGCCAGCCGTGTTGCGGCGCCGACAAAAAGTCTGGAAACTGCCCCGATGATATGCCTTTGAACATGAATAATATAGTTATTGGGATATTAAGATATTGGGTTATTGGGGTGAATGCTCTTTTAGTTTTTTGATAAAAATATTCAGTTTATGATGAAGTACTTGCAGTTTTTGTAATAAAATCTCGTATTCATCTTTGGAAAGAAGCGAGCGATTTTCCAATGCAAGTTGATAAATCTCTAAATCTTCTAACCGATATTTTTCCATACCCAATAGATTTACATTAATATCCCAATATCCCAATATCATACTTTATCACGCGGATTCCAGATAACCTCCTTCGCTCCCAAATCGTGTCCCAACTGGCGGGCCAGCATAAAAAAGTAATCGGACAATCTGTTGAGGTATTGCAACACCAACGAATCGACGGGATCGCTTTGGTGCAGGGCAACGGCCAAACGCTCGGCCCTGCGGCAAACCGTGCGACAAACGTGGCACACCGATACCGAAGCATGGCCGCCCGGCAGAATGAAATTTTTTAACGGCGGCAGTGCTGCGTCCATTGCATCCATTTCCTTTTCTAACAACACGATGTCTTCCTGTTTCAGATCCGGCGTAGGAGGATGTTTCTCCGGATCGCTTGCCAGCACGGCGCCTACGGTAAATAGCCGGTGCTGCACCTGCACTAAAACCGATATAATATGTTGATTGTCAATACTGTCCCGGAGCCAGCCGACAAATGAATTGAGTTCGTCCACCGTGCCGTATGCATCCACCCGCAGGTGGCTTTTGGCGACGCGCCGACCACCGAACAGTGCGGTTTCTCCTTGGTCGCCGGTTTTGGTATAAATTCGGAACGCCATTTTAGTTATCCGTTATTAGTTATGGGTTATCAGTGTTGATAATCAAGCATTTACAAAGAAATCAAACGGCTTGATTAGTTATTTTCTGCTTAATAAAGAGGCATAACTACTGCAAAGGTGCTGATTCCGCCACAAATCCTTTCTATTGCATTTTTTATCCGGCGTTTTTTTGTTGTCGTTGAAATAACTACTTTTGCGCCGCTTTTGCTCACCACAAATCAATCAACGACACATGGGACGCGCGTTTGAATTCCGCAAAGAAAGAAAAATGAAACGTTGGGCCGGTATGGCCAAAACCTTCACCCGTATCGGCAGGGAAATTGCCTTAGCCGTAAAAGCCAGCGGGCCAAGCCCCGAAAACAACTCGCGCCTGCGGATGGCCATGCAGAATGCCAGGGCGGCAAATATGCCGAAATCCAACGTCGAAAGTGCGATTAAAAATGCAGCCGGCAAGGAAGCCGAAAACTTCCAGGAGGTCATCTACGAAGGTAAAGGCCCGCATGGTATTGCCATCATGGTGGAAACGGCTACCAACAATCCTACCCGCACCGTCGCCAACATACGGATGCACTTCGACCGCTGCGGCGGCGTACTGGGTACTTCCGGCAGCGTCAATTTCCTGTTCGACCGCAAAGGTATTTTTAAAGTAAAAGCCGAAGGCCGCGACTGGGATGAACTGGAACTCGAACTGATCGACGCCGGTCTGGAAGAAATCAAACGCGAAGACGACGATGTGGTGCTGTATAGCACTTTCACCGACTTCGGCGCCATGCAACATGCGCTGGAAGAACGCAACATCGAGTTGCTCAGCGCCGGCCTGGAATGGATTCCCACCAGCCTGAAAAAATTAGGCGACGCGGAAGTAGAACAGGTGATCAAACTCATCGACCGACTGGAAGAAGACGACGATGTGCTGAATGTGTACCATACGATGGATATGTCGGAGTAAATAAGTAAAAGGGCAAAATTGCAAAGGGCAAAAAGCAATTAAGCGAACGCAAATTGGGAGGACGATGACGGCGGTTTGCTGCTTTCTTTCAGAACTACCAACGGCATTTACAAAATCAACCGGACAAGCGGCGAAGTGGAATGGGAACTGGGCGGCAAAAACAGTTCTTTTACGTTCTCCAATGACCCCATATTCAGCGCGCAACACGACATCAGACGCCTTCCGAACGGGAACATCAGTCTATTCGACAACGCAAACATGGCTGCTCCGCCCCAAATTTCAAGGGCGCTGGAATACAGTCTGGATACTGTCAACTGGGTCGCAACCAAAGTCTGGGAATACCGGCACGATCCCGCCTTTTTCAGTTTTGCCATGGGCAACCACCAAACCACCGCCTACCGACAACACCTGGTGAATTACGGCATGAGTTTCCGACCCAATCCGACTTTTGTGTTGACGGACAATAACGAAAATGTGCTGAGCGAACTGTTTTTCCGGGATAGTTTCGTGGTGTACCGCTCGTTTATTTTTGATCTGTCCTTGCAGCAAGTCCAACGGCCAGCCATTACTTGCACCCAAAATATAGGTAGCGTCACTTTGTCGGCGCCGCCCGGTTTTGAGCGGTATGTATGGTCGACCGGCGAAACCGGCACAAGCATTACAGTCGACGAACCCGGCACTTATATGGTGTGGGTCAATCATGGCGTGGGTATGCTGGGTTCCGAGCCGTTTATCCTCGACGATTTGAACAACACCTGCCAGGCCAGCAGTGCCGCTTCGCTGGAATCGATTGAAGATCAAGAAATTATCGGGCATTATGATTTGCTGGGGCGGCAGGTTTCCTGGCCGGTTCGGGGGAGTTTGTATGTGATCAGATATAAGAATGGTACAGGGAAGATGCAATTTTGGAATAGATAAGTGGGATTTTTTCCGACGTAGAGTGATGGAACACGGATTTAAAGGGATTAGACACGGATTTTTTCTCCTCGTAGAGTGATGGGGAAAAATCCGTGTCCCATCCTTTAAATCCGTGTTCCATTAAAACGAATAGCGATCTTTCCCTACTTTTAGCCATTCCAAATCATAAACACTTCGATTTCTTTGCCTTTTGCTTATGTCCACAGCCAATCTCCAACCCCAACTAGACCGCACACTCGGCCCATTTCTGCTTTGGGGACTCGGTGTGGGGTATGTCATTTCCGGTATGTATTTTGGCTGGAACCTCGGCCTGGCGCAGGGCGGCACGCTGGGCCTGGCTGTGGCTACCGGGGCGATTATCGTGTTGTACCTGTGTTTTACCTTTAGTTATACGGAATTGGCCTGCGCCATCCCCAAAGCGGGTGGCGCTTTTGATTATGCCATGCGCGCTTTGGGCAAAGACTGGGGTTTTCTCGGGGGCATGGCGCAGAATATCGAGTTTATTTTTGCGCCACCTGCCATCGCTTTTGCTATCGGGGCGTACGTCAATATCTTTTTCCCGATGATACCGCCTGCGGCAACTGCCGTGGTAGCCTACCTGATTTTCACGGGTTTGAATATTTTCGGGGTAAAATTAGCGGCATCCTTTGAGTTAGTTGTCACCATCGTTGCGGTGGTCGGTTTGCTGGCATTTGCAGGCGCAACTTTACCCGCCTTTAAATGGGAAAACCTCGAACGCAATGCCCTGCCCAACGGCTGGGCCGGCGTTTTTGCCGCTTTGCCCTTTGCCATCTGGTTTTTCCTGGGTATCGAAGGCGTCGCCAACGTAGCGGAAGAAACGATCAACCCGCGCCGAAACGTGCTGATCGGATTTGGTTCGGCGATACTTACGCTGGTACTGTTGTGTGTCCTGACATTTGCGGCAGCGGTGGGCGTGGACGGCTGGGAACGCATCGTGTACCCGGAGGCGGGCGCTGCTGCTTCCGACTCGCCCTTGCCCTTGGCTTTGTCGCATGTCGTAGGAACGGTGCACCCCTTGTACCGAATCGTTACTTTTATCGGCTTGTTCGGTCTGATCGCGTCTTTTCACGGCATCATTCTGGCCGCAGGCCGCGCCACCTTCGAGTTTGGCCGCGTGGGTTTTGCCCCGACTGCGCTGGGTCGGGTGCATCCGCGTTTTAAAACGCCCGCCAATGCGCTTTTGGTGAATGGTATCATCGGCATCATGGCAGTTTTAACCGGAAAAACTTCCGAAATTATTACCATTGCCTGTTTCGGGGCATTGACCTTATACATTGTATCGATGGCTGCCTTGTTGGTATTGCGCAAAAAAGAACCTTTGCTCGAACGGCCTTTCCGCGTGCCGTTTTACCCCTGGTCGACCTGGACGGCACTGATCATCGCTGCTGTGGCGTTAATAGCCATGACATGTTACAACCTGATACTGGCCCTGTTTTATTTCAGCCTGCTCCTGCTGGCATACACCTGGTTTAAATTTCAAAAAACATGACAATACACGGTTTGCTCAGTCTGGAAAATTTAAAGCAAAAGGTGGAAACCGGTGAGATCGAAACGGTTATCGTCGCTTTTACCGACCATTACGGGCGTTTGATGGGCAAACGTTACGATGCGGAATTTTTCCTGGAAAGCGCAGCTGCCGACGGAGCGCATGGCTGCGATTACCTGCTGACGACCGACATGGAACTGGAGCCGGTGCGCGGATACAAATTTGCCAACTGGGATCTGGGTTACGGCGATTTTCACCTGGCGCCCGACCTTTCCACCTTGCGTGTGGCCGACTGGCTAGATCGCACCGCCTTGGTGCTTTGCGATGTCAGCAGCGACAAAACCCACCAATTGATACCGGAAGCGCCGCGTTCCTTGTTGCGGAGCCAGTTAGAGCAGACCGGGGAACTGGGTTATGGCTGTTTCGCCGCCTCCGAATTGGAGTATTACCTGTTTGAAAATACCTTTCGCCAGGCTTTCGATCAGCATTACCAGGATTTAAAACCGGTCGGCTGGTACCTGGAGGACTATCATATACAGCAGGGCACCCGAACTGAAGTATTCACGGCGGCAGCACGGCGACACCTGAAATATTCCGCTGTGCCGGTGGAAAATTCAAAAGGCGAATGGGGCCTGGGCCAGCACGAACTCAACATCCGCTACGCCGAAGCGCTGGATATGGCCGACCGGCATATTGTCTTTAAACAGTGCCTGAAGGAATTGGCCGACGCCATGGGGTTTTCCATCACATTTATGGCCAAATTCGACGCAGATCGCGCCGGATCGAGTTGCCACCTGCACCTCAGTCTTTGGCAAAATGAACAAAATGCCTTTGCCGGCGACCAGCGTATCGGCCCTGTCGAAGGGTCCGATGTATTTCGCTGGTTCCTCGGCGGCTGGATCGCGCATGTGCCCGATGTCATGCCCTTTTATGCACCCACGGTCAATGCTTACAAACGGTATGTCGACAATTCCTGGGCGCCGACCCGATTAGCCTGGAGTTACGACAACCGCACCGCCGGTTTCCGGGTGGTAGGTAAAGGCCAAAGCCTGCGCATTGAATGCAGGATTCCCGGCGCCGACTGTAATCCTTACCTGGCGTTCGCTGCAGCCCTGGCTTCCGGTCTGGATGGTATTCACCGGAAAACAGAACCGCCGCCCATTTTTGAGGGTGATATTTATTCGGCACAACACCTACCCAGGGTACCTTACAGCCTTCGCGAGGCGACAGAACTCTTTGCCAATAGTACTTTCGCCAAAGCCGCTTTCGGGCCGGATGTGGTGGAACATTATACACACTTTTACCGCAACGAACAACAATCCTTCGACCGCGTGGTGACGGATTGGGAACGGAAACGGTACTTTGAACGGATATGATTGGAATATCCCAATATCCTAATATCTTAATATCTCAACAGCAATGCGCTTACTCAACAAAGTATCCCTCATCACCGGCGGCAGCAGCGGCATTGGCCGCGAAACAGCGCTGCGATTTGCACAGGAAGGCGCCCGCGTAGTGGTGGTCGATGTCAATGATGCCGCCGGGCAGGAAACGGCATCGTTAGTACAACAGGCGGGCGGGGAAGCCGTCTATTTCCACGCCGATGTGTCCAAACCGGCAGATTGCGAAAATATGATCGCTTTCGCCGAGTCCAATTACGGCCCGTTGAATATTCTGTTCAACAATGCGGGCATTATGCACGGAGACGATGATGACGCCATTGCCACGACCGAGGAAGTATGGGATCTTACGATGGCCATCAATGTAAAAGGCGTTTTTTTCGGCTGTAAATACGGCATTCCGGCTTTGCGCCGGGCAGGCGGCGGTTCGATTATCAACACGGCTTCTTTTGTGGCCTTGCTGGGCGCTGCTACGCCGCAACTTGCCTATACGGCCAGCAAGGGCGCTGTACTGGCTATGACGCGCGAATTGGCGGTCATCCATGCCCGCGAAAACATCCGGGTCAATGCCTTGTGTCCCGGCCCGTTGCGCACCGAACTGTTGATGAAATTTCTGAATACCGAAGCCAAAAAACAACGCCGCCTGGTCCATGTGCCCATGGGCCGTTTCGGCGAGGCCCGCGAAATGGCCGATGCCGCCCTGTATCTCGCTTCCGATGAAAGTTCTTTCGTCACTGGTACGGAGTTTATGGTAGACGGCGGGATTACGGCTGCGTATGTGACACCGGAGTAGTTATCGGTTATCGGTTATTAGTTATCAGGCTGGTAACTTCTGGTCGGAATAGTTATCTGTTATCAATACGAATAGAATAATGGGTTAAAGATTGATAACAGTTGTGTCAAAAAGTATTCAAATGGCACTTTTGCCTTCATTGAGTATCCTTCTGCCTGCACAAAACCCATATTGTGGTGTACGGAAAAAACTTAGATTTAGAGTAATATCGTCGTGTTTAATAGTGATTTTGTTGCTTCTAACCCATTTTTCGCATTAATACCGATAACAAAATATGCAACATACCTTCCAAACCATTTCCCCGGTCGACGGCTCCGTCTACGCCGAGCGGTCTTTGGCCTCCGAACAGGATATTGAGCAGGCAATACGCAGGGCTGTGGAGGCGCAGCGCGAATGGGCTGCCGGCAGCATTTCTGAACGGGCTGTTGTTTGCCGAAAGGCCGTGGAATACATGGTAGATCGCGCCGATGCGTTGGGTGCGGAACTGAGTTGGCAAATGGGCCGCCCCATCCGCTACGCACCGTTTGAAATCAAAAAAGGTTTCCGGGAACGCGCGCATTACATGATCGACATAGCAGAATCAGCACTGGCAGATGTTCAGGCGGAAGAAATACCTGGATTCCGGCGTTATATCCGGCGCGTGCCGCTCGGA
>JAYSZC010000792.1:0-1308 GCA_043738235.1 Lewinellaceae bacterium
GGGCGCGCCGGGCGACCAGCCTGCCTGCGAGGCGATCCGGGAAGCGCTGCCGGATCAGAAAATATGGAACCTGGCAGGCCGCTTATCTTTTCTCGAATCGGCAGCCCTGATGGAAGGCGCGGCCATGAATTACGTGAACGATTCCGCTCCCATGCACCTGGCTTCTGCCGTGAATGCGCCGGTGACAGCCGTGTTTTGCTCTACGGTTCCTGCCTTCGGCTTTACGCCGCTTTCTCAAAATGCCCAGGTCGTAGAAACCAGCGTGGCGCTCGATTGCCGCCCCTGCGGATTACACGGATATAAAAGTTGTCCGAGAGGTCATTTCCGCTGCGCGGAAACCATCAGCCCTGCGGCGTTTAATATCCCTTGATCGGGCATTTTTGCAAAGGAACGGCGGCTTTGAAGCGGGAAACGGCAGTATTATGAAAAAAAAATCACCTGTTTTGCATTTTTCCAGTATCGGCAGATGATTGCATGAAATATAAAAAAAAATAAAAGTGTTCGCCGATAATGTTTGTGTATTGTTAAAAAAATACTCGATTTTTTGAAAATTTGGAAATGAGAAAACGGCTGTTTTTAATTGATTGACAATGGCCTGTATATCACAGAATAAAAAAATTCGTTCATATTTGCATCGTTATTAAAGTTGAGCGCACTGGGAATTAATTCACAGTGTTTTTAAAAGCAAAACTTTGAGCGCCAAAGTGCTTTTGTCCATTCGTTATCAAAAGCGCACAAGTCGAATTGAAAGTAAGGAATTTCAGTTCATACTTTGAGAAACTGTGACCAAGTGAGAGGGTAGTCGTCATAAACCGCGAATATCCCGAAAAAAAATATAGCTCAAGTACCGAGCAAAGACAACCGAAGGCGGGGGCCCTCCGGTCCTTTCAAATGAGAAAGGGCGGAGGGCCATTTTTTTGTGGCTGTTTTTACCACATAGGACACATAGATTTACCACATAGTACACATAGAACGCGAACAGGTTTTTAATTATGTGTACTATGTGACACCCTATGTGTCCTATGTGGTAAAAACCAAGCAACCCTTTTACCCCCGACAGCGTCAAGCCACACAGAACAATCCACACACCACTTTTCCAAACATTGCGCCTGCCGGTTCTGACTATGCAAAAACAACTTCTACTTGTTGGTCTTTTGTTTTTATCGGGTATTTCACCCCTTTTCTGCCAAAAATACAGCAACGAATTTCTCGCAATCGGCGTAGGTGGGCGTGCCCACGGCATGTCGGGCGCACAAACGGCCCTTGCCAATGACCTGACCGCCATTTACTGGAATGCGGCAGGGCTTA
>JAYSZC010000793.1:0-3197 GCA_043738235.1 Lewinellaceae bacterium
ATTTTTTTGAAAAAAAGCGTCTGAAAAGTGGAACTTTACACCCGCAATAAAATCAAGATTAAGAAGCAGTATTCAACTAAACTTTTTCCGAACAATGACAACCCTTTTGAGAAAATTAGTCTTCCCACTCCTTGTTGCATTCGCTCAAATAGCGACTGCTCAATCCCATGCTGACGGAATGACGGCCATGCAATTGGAAGAATGGGATAAAGCGATCAGTATCTATTCGGCTCTCGCAAAAGCCAATCCTACAGACCAGGTTGCATTTTTGACTTTGGCAAATGCCTACCTCGCAAAAGGAGATAAGGTCGAATCTGAAAAAAACATCGACGCCGCATTCAATGCCAAACCGGAAGGCGCGTATGCGCTCATTGCCAATGGCCGTAAAGCCCTCCTGCGCAACGACGACACAGAGGCCACCAACCAGTTTAGAAAGGCTGCTAAAAACGCCAAAAAGGACGTGACAGCCATGCGTCTGATCGGAGAGTCCTTCTTTTTCTACCTCTCGCCAGGCAGCAAAAGACCCAACCTGACGCGCGCTGAAACCGAGTTGAAGGCCGCCATGGACGTAAGTTCCAAAGATTTTGCTACCATGATGTCACTGGGCTATTGTTACAAAGAAATGCCTAATGGCGGATTGGCCGCTCAGCACTACGAGTACGCCGAGGCGCTCGAACCCAAGAACCCATTGGCAAAACTGATGCTGGCAAAAGTGTACAAAGCTGCCAAACTGCCCGAAAAATTTGAGATCAACGTCGATAAAGCCATCGCGGTAAGCCCAAAGTTCACACCTGCCCTGCGCGCCAAAGCGGAACACTACTACTTTGGTCGCAAATGGGAAGATGCCCTCAAAGCATATAAAGACCTCGTGGCCAATGGCGCCGAAGTAACGATTGAAGACGAAATGCAACTGGCAAATACTTTGTACGTCAATAAAGACTGCAAGGCAACCAGCGATCTGGTGGAAAAAATCCTCAAAAAAGACGGCACCAAAAACTACCTCCGCCGCCTGCAAGCCTACTGCGATTATGAAAATGGCGAGTACCAGCGCGGTCTGGATATCCTGAACGGCTACTTTAAAGTAGTTACACCGGATAAAATCCTGCCCTCCGACTACTTGTACCTGGGCCGCCTGCAAATGAAAAGTAAAGGTGATACCATCGTAGCCATCGCCAACCTGCAAAAATCCATCGAATTAGACACCAATGGTACGAGCTGGGGCTTGCACAAGGAAATCGCTGAAATCCAGTACGCCCGCAAAGACTATTGCCAGGCTGCTGAATCCTATGGAAAATACCTCGATTCTTTGTCCAGAAACGACCAGTACTACGTATCGGAAACCTATAAAAGAGGTTTGGCTCAGTTTTACTGCAAAGACGATACCCTGCGTTATGTAAAAGCAGAAGCCATTTTCAAACAAGTGGCAGAACTGGTTCCAAAATCGGGTCTCGGCTGGATTTGGGCAGGTAAAGCAGCAGCCCGCCAGGATCCCGACGTAGAGGCACACCCGGAACTGATCGGAGAATTCGGTAAAGCAAAAGATTACTTTGAAACATACGTTGGACTGGGCCTCGACAAGGTTAAAAACAAAGCCGACCTGATTTTGGCCTTGGAATACCTCGCCTACTATTACTACAACAAAGGTGATGCCGCCAATGTAAAAATCAACTGCGAGCAACTGCTCGAACTGGATCCTACCAATGAGACAGGTGTTGAATTGATGAAAGCAGTAGAATCGGGCACGATTGTACCTGCTACGCCAACACCTCCCCCTACGCCGACAAATGGTACAGGTGGAAAAGGGAAGAAGTAAGCAGGTCTGTAAAGGTTTATGGGTTTGTGGTTTATAATAAAGGTTGATGAGGGTTTATAAGGGTTGATGAGGGTTGATAATACATCCGCTCGAAAAAAAGATAAATCGCTCCATTCTCGAGCGGATGTATTATCAACCTCATCAACCTCATAAACCCTTATAAACCTTTTAAGACGGCCTCCTGTAACCATTCAAACCGACCATAACTTATAACTTATGCAACGCCTTGCTTTTATTGGTATCCTGCTCTCTGTCGTCTGCCTGCTCTCTTGTGGAGAAAACAAGGATAAGAGTGGTAAAGTCGTCGACACGCCCACTACCGGGAGTATTCGGATTATGGTAGATGAAGGATACAGACCTATCATAGAATCATCGGTTGATGTGTTTGACTCGATCTACCGGCAATCGACCATCGAGGCCATCTACACCTCTGAGGGCCAGGCCGTAGACGCTATCCTGCGCGACTCTATCCAGGTGATCATTATTACCCGGAAACTCACCGATAATGAACTGAAGTTTTTCACACAAAGGGGTTTTACGCCGCCGATGACGCCCATTGCACACGATGCGGTCGCCTTTATTCTGCACCCGGCCAACAGCGATACCGTTTTTACGCAGGCACAATTGCATGATATCCTGGCCGGCAAAACAAACAAGTGGTCACAATTCAATCCCAAATCGAAGTTGGGCGACATCAATGTGGTGTTCGACAACCCCCTATCGGGTACGCTGCGGTATGTCAAAGATTCCATATTGCTCGGCGCCCCGCTTACCGCCGGCGCCTCTGCACTCCAAACCAACGCCGAAGTGATTGCCTACGTGGGTAAAAACAAAAATGCCATCGGCATCATTGCAGCCAACTGGATATCGGATACCGACGACAGCGGCGTGCAGCAATTCAGAAAAGAGATCAAAATCGCAGATATAGCCAAAACCGTCGATGCGGAAGGTTACGGCCCCTATCAGGCCTACTTAGCAACCGGCGACTACCCCTATAAACGCACCATGTACATCATCAATGCCCAGGCGCGCAAAGGCCTGGGTTTGGGTTTCGCTTCTTTTCTCGCCGGCGACCAGGGCCAGCGGATCGTCTTAAAAGACGGTCTTTTGCCTGCCCAGGCCCCTACCAGGCTGATAAAAGCAACCCGCGAATAAAAATTGTTCACACAATCAACACCCGGTTTTAACCTTGAAAATGAAGCACTTGCGAACTTTATCGCATCAAAACCTTTTCACTTTTGTTAAACTTGTTTTAAGATTGACGCATTTAGCCAAACGTTGTGTGGATTTTTTTGAAAAAAAGCGTCTGAAAAGTGGAACTTTACACCCGCAATAAAATCAAGATTAAGAAGCAGTATTCAACTAAACTTTTTCCGAACAATGA
>JAYSZC010000794.1:0-8242 GCA_043738235.1 Lewinellaceae bacterium
TTGCAAGTTCCCTTTCAGGATTTTCAATACCTTTTTCATGGCGATTTTGATGCGTTTATCCTGCGGGATCAGGTATTCGATTGGCTCAGGTTATCCTACTAAGTAGGTGTGCAAAATTGGTTTAGCCTAAATTATCTGCAAATGCTTGATTATCAACACTGATAACCAATAACTAATAACAGATAACTACTTAATAACACCAAAACTGAGTATTTGATTTACCAAAAATTCATGCATAGTTAACCTTCAGTTTCCATACTTTCCTAACAGGCGAAAGACTTTTGCAGACAACGACCAATTGGTTCACAATCACGTTTCTGAAAACTGCCACCACGTCCATGTCCATTCTTGGAAGCATCATTCGCCAGGGTACCCGGTTGGGCGCCATAGCCGATCGCAAGCGCCTCACGCCCGCTGAACAACAACAAATTCAACTGTTTGAACTGCTTCACAAAGCCCGCCATACGGCGTTTGGCCGTTTTTACGGATTCCATGAAGCGTTGTATGCAAAAAATACTTACCAGGCTTTTCGCCGGCAGGTGCCCGCCACCGACTACCAGGGCATATACGACCGCTGGTGGTCGCAGGCGCAGCAGAACGACCTGCCGGATATTTGCTGGCCGGGACAGGTGCCTTATTTCGCGCTTTCCAGCGGCACCAGCCAGTCGGCCACCAAGTACCTGCCCGTCACAGATGACCTGCTGCGTGGGATGAAACGCGGCACCCGCCGCCTGTTTTTCGACATGGCCCGGTTCGGTATTCCCAATAGCCAATACACCAAACAAATGCTCATGGTGGGTTCATGCACACAACCGGCGCGGGAAGGGCAGCACTGGACGGGCGACCTCAGCGGGATTCTCGGCCTCAACAGACCCCTGTGGATGGAACGCTACTACCTGCCTGGTCGCCACATCACCGACCTGCCGGAATGGAGCGAGCGCATCGAACGTATGGCGGAAGAAGCGCCCAACTGGAACATCGGTTTCGCGGTCAGCAATCCCATGTGGCTGCAATTGATCCTGGAACGAATTATGGAGAAACACGGGCTGCAACATATCCACCAACTCTGGCCGGATTTTTCGGTTTTTGTACACGGTGGGGTGTTTTTCGAGCCTTATCAAAGCACTTTTGAACAATTGCTGGGCCGCCCGGTGCAGTATGTCAACTCCTACATGGCCTCCGAAGGGTTTTTCGCCTACCAAAATCAGCCGGGACAGCGCGCGATGCAACTCCTGACGGATTGCGGGGTGTACTTTGAATTTGTACCGTTTAACAAGGATAATTTTGACGAAAACGGCGATCTGCGCAGCGCCCAGCCTGTCAGCCTGAGCTTGGACGAAGTGCGTTGCCACGAAAACTATGCCCTGCTCATCAGTACCAGCGCCGGCGCCTGGCGATACCTTTTGGGCGATACCATCCAGTTTACGGATACCGAACGCGGCCTGATCCAACTGACCGGCCGCACGAAACAATACCTCTCCGTTTGCGGCGAACACCTGTCCATCGACAACCTGAATGAGGCGGTTCGGCGCAGCGATATGAAGTTGCAGGCGGGTATTCGCGAATTTGCAGTAGCAGGTGTGCAAGCAGGCAGCAAATGGGCGCACCAGTGGTATGTTTCCATTGAAAATCAGCACATTACACCCGAACAATTTGCGCAGTCCGTAGACGAGGAACTTTGCCGCCTGAATGACGACTACGCAGTGGAGCGCAAATATGCCCTGCGCGAGATACGGGTGCGTTTTTTGGCCAATGAAGTGTTTTTGCAATGGCTGGAACAGCGGGGCAAAATGAACGGGCAGGCGAAGATACCGAGGGTGCTCAAAAATGGGCAACTCGCTGATTTTGAGGCGTTTTTGAAGGGGATGTAGATTAAATGGCACACGGATTGAAAGGATGGGACACGGATTTTCAATCCGTGTGCTATTTTCTCCCAATAAAAATCACATATCTCCACAAACCAAAAAACGCGCGGCGGGTCGCCCGGTATTCCGTCTGAAAAGTTGACTCCAGCAAGGGCAGTAAATGCCCGTCCATGCGCACATGGTTTTTTCCCATCCACCAGCGGAACAGGCGGCTGGGCGAGTCGTGAAAATCTACGACGGCCATGTATCCTCCCGGCGGTACATCTTTGTATGCTTGTGCAATGGCCTGTTCCCAACCCGGGTTGAACATCGTGAGCGCATAGGAAAACAAGATGATATCGGGCGTTTCAGGCAATGTGGAAGGCAGCATACCGTATGCTTTTTCCAGCAGCAATACCCTTCTGGAGTATGAATTGGTGGCTTTTGATGCCCGTTGCAACATATCCGGCGACACATCCAGGCCAATCAGGCGTATATTCGGATATTTTTGGGCCAAAAGACGCAGGTTGCGCCCCGTGCCGCAGCCCACTTCCAGCAACATCTTATCCGCGTCATGTGCAACCGGCAGCCGGTTCAGGATTTCATTTCTGCCGAATAAAAACGCCCAGCGGGTCAGGTCGTATATCACGGACTGCCAGCGGTAATAACGGCGCATGGCTGCCTGTTGCCGGGTAGTTCGCTCTTCGGTTGTTACAATATTTTCCATTTATAGTCAGGTTTGCGTGGTTCGCAAGGTTTAGATATATGGTTTAAAGGCTTGTTTTTCAGGCTATTGCACTGGCCGTTTATTCAAAACTACTTTGTATTCAGTAAAGTTTGCCTTTTTTATTTAACCGTACCCAACCAGGTACTCGCGTACGTACCTACCCGGTCGCGCCGGTGTTCCCGCTCCGCCGCTTCGCGGTCGAACTGCACATTTGCGCGTACAAAATCAGGTAAAAATTCCAATTCAAACGCCGCAGAGCGCAGCAGCACTTTGGCGCCGGGCGCGGCATTGGCCAGTATCAACCACCACTCTTCCTCCAGGGCGGGGCGCTGGTGGGCCGCCAGCCAGTCCTGGTGATCGAGCAGGATAAAATGGGAATATTGTCCGGGATGTTCTTTCAATAACCCGCTGAGTGAAGTCGTGTAGGTTTGAATTCGGCCAACCCTTTCCCGAATGACATCGAAATACTCCGGGCGCAAGTAGTTGGGGCAACAGTCAGGCGTGTAATTTCCGAAAAAATACAAGCGCCAGAAATAGTTGTCTGCGATAGGAATCTCCGTAAAAACATGGCGCAGACAATACCGCACATACCCGGCCATACCGTCGGGAAAACGTTGGGCAGCCAGGTGTTGCTGGCTTTTGGGCACACCCAGCATACTTTGTACAAAATGCTGGGAAACAAGCCATTGCACAAAATTATTCAGGAACCGGGGTTCTAATTGCTCGTAGCGTTCCAGTTGCTCTTCCAGGTTTTCAGCCGCAAAAAGCCGCTGCGTGAGCCGCCGGGCGCCGGGTTGACTGTGCAACCAGTTGCGGATCAGCCAGGCCACTGCGCCGCTGCTGCCATGCCAGTAGAACGAAGTCCGCAATCCCCTGCCCCCAAAATAATGCAGGTTGCGGCGCCAGTAGCGCCGGGCATAGTGATCGTTCAGATGCGGCTCAATGACATCCTGCAGGAGCACGCGTGCATTGGGTGAAGCGCCCGTTCCAAAAAAATCGAATAAAGCAGCATGGTTACCCGATTTAAACAAAGCCATTTTGAGTTGCAACAAAGCATTCTGTCTCGGGTTGACATCGACACAATGCACTTCGGCAGGATCGTCGAGCAGGTAATCCAGGGCATTACAGCCGGCGCTGGTGAGCATCAGCACCTTGCTTTGTTCGTTCATATTCAACAAGTTGCGGTCGCAACGGGGGTCTTCCCAGCAGGTGTTGTACACGAGGTGATTGCCATGTATCTGGCTGAATACCCGTTCGCTGATTTTGTGCGCAAGTCCCATCTTTTTTTAGTGGTCGAAGGTAGGCGGCGAAGCGATCCTGGATTTTAAGCGGGTATTACCTTTGAGTTAACTTTCCGTGCGTTTTATTTTTACAGGTAAACGCCGAACTTTGCAGGTCTCTTATACTAAAAGTTGAGAGGTTGAGAATGTTGATGGTTGAGAAAGCATTGGTAATCAGTGAATTCATACACCTTCTCGTTCAAAACCACTTTGTGTTGACTATAAAAATTAAGTAATCAAGCAAAATTTGTTTAAATTCTTTGTAAATGCTTGATTATCAACACTGATAACCAATAACGGATAACCGATAACTACTTATGCCATCCATGCAACGATATATTTTTCCTGATTTTGTCGCTAAATTTCCTCCCGTTTCGATGCCGGTTACACTGGGAGAAGATACCCACCACGCTTTCGGCACCGAAAACGATCCGCTTTCCGATGCCATGATCGAACAATTCATACTGCCATTGGAGGCCGGCGCTGTACTCGATGAGTTTACGGAATACATCCCCTGTTTTGCCATCGACGACACCCAGCAATTTATTGCTTTGGTCTGGTGGAAAGCAACCTTGCTGCAATACGAATACATACTGGCGACGTTCACTGCAAAAGGTGAGCTGATTGACCGGAAAGTGATTGCCAAAACAACTGTGGAAAATGACAATATTTTTCGCTCGGTAGCCGTCATCAATGAAGAGTACGAAATCACCATCGGCGAGGGTATTTCTACCAATGGCGGCGTGTTTTTCGATCCCACTACGAGCCGGACGAGTTTTATGGAAATTGTGGCAAACGGGGAAATTGTGTAAAAACAAAATGACGCAAATAACGCTGATTTACGCTGGTTTTTCCGCTTTAGAGTTGACATTGATCAAATATGTTCACATATTGGAAAAAAGCAGGTCAACTCTAAAGCGGGAAAATCCGCGTAAATCCGCAAAATCCGTGTAATCCCCCCATTGACTCTACGAGGGAAAATCCGTGTCTCATCCTTTAAATCCGTGTTCTATTTTATCCAAAAATCCAATTATCCTACTCCCGTTTATTCCTGACTTCCGCGCCGCCATCCACTTTTACATTGCTGGAGCCGGTAGAAACCACCAATACCCTGTTTTTGACAAACACGCGGGCGCGGGCGGTTTCAGAGGCGTAAATTTCGCCGGATTCAGCCCGCCAGTTGGTCGATTCCAGCACAGAGCCATCGGTCAGGTTGACATCCAGTTCATCGCCCCTGCCTGTCAGGTCAAGCGTAGCATTGCCAGAAAGGGTAACATTCAGCGACCTGGAGTCGATATAGGCTTTGATAGCGCTGTTGCCTTTGGCCGTAATGCTGGCCAGCCCTTCATCAAAGCCACGGATCGTGATTTCTCCGGTATCATCGGCATGAAGCGAGGTAAAGGTGCGCGTTTGAATCAGGACATGTACCGGGCCGTCCAGTTTTTTACCATTGGTGGTAAAGGTGATTTTATCGCCGGACTGAATTTTTTGAATTTTGTCCTTATCGGCGTTTGATCCCTCTATTTCCACCCGGAATTCGTCGCCCTGGCGGATTTCAGCGCTGATTTTGTCTTCAAAAATGAATTTTTCATACGAACGCCCGCTGCGGTAATTCCGGTCGCCCATTTGCGGGCAACTGGTACAAATCAGGCCGTCGCTCGTCATGCGGAAAACACGATCCGGTTCCCGTGAAATATAGTTTTCGCGGTTGTCATCGGAGTAGTTGTCCAGGTCGGAAGCGGAGTAGCGGTAAATTTTATCGTCAAATACGATGCTTTTACCTTCCGGTATTTCAATATTCAGTCGAATACGTTGAACCCTCCATTTTTTACCTTTTGTGATGCTATAGGAGGTCGGAACCCGAAGGACATTGCCGCTGGTCGAAACCATGTATTGAATCTGGCTGGCATTTTCCTGCGCCTCCATATTGGAAGTTCCCTGCGCCCTGACAATCTGGGTGCAGCGAAACTGGTTGGAATCGCTTTTGCGCACCCGCACCTCGATCGGGCCGTTTACTTCCAGGGAATTTTCCCCCATTCGTACGCCCTCATTTTCCTCGTTGAACCAAAAATCCTCGTAATCGTTGGAATTCAATTCTTTAAAACCTTCCACCCGCAAGGTATCGGATCCAATGCCGGACAAGTCAATATCCGAAGTCACAGAACCGCTGTGGCGGTATTCCTTGACGGCAGAACCTACCAGAAATATAGCGGAAAACAAGCTCAGGCCCCACACGATACCCAGTCCGCTGCGCAACCAGGCCGGCGCCCGCACTTTGAACAATATCCGGGCAAAAACCAGGCACAATACGACGATTGGAATACCAAGCAGGAAAAAAAGATTACTGAAGCCCAGCCAGGTCATACTGCTGGAATACGGGCTGAAATAATCCACGTAGGGCGCCGCTACCAACAGGCTCCAGATGCCGGCTACCCAGGAAACCGCCAAAGCGATGAACAGGGCAAAACCAATCAACATGACAATAAACACGCCGAATTTGGCAATAAAACGGAGCATAAACCCAAAAATAGTACCGATGGCATTGACGCCTTTGTTCATGGCATTGGCGCCGGGACTGGTGCCTTTTTTAGGATCCGTTCCAAATTCATTCATCCGGGTGGAAAGCCGTTCAAAACTGTCTTCAATTTCGCGGGCGATGTTATCCACATTCACCGGTTGGCCGCGCATGGCGAGCCGGTCGGCAGCAGATTTAGCGGGCGGCACCAGGATCCAGAGCAGGACATAAGCCGGTAGCCAGAAACCGAAAGATGCAAAAGCGAGAATGACAAAAAGCAGGCGCATCCACACCGGATCGGTGATGCCGAAGTAGGCCGCCAAGCCGGAACAAACACCTGCCACCACGGCATCTTCTTCATCCCGGAACAAGCGTTTACCGGGTTTGATGCTGCTGGTGTAAGCTTTTGCACCCGTTTTCGGGGCTTGTTGCCGCGCATCGTCGGGGTCGCCGCCGAAGTCTTCCGGTTTGCCCATCACCGTTACGGCTGCTTCCACATCAGGCAGCATGACGATGGTGCGGCTGCCCAGCGACTCCGTCAGGATTTCGCCGAGGCGGGCTTCTATGTCTGCGACAATTTCATCGCGGCCTTCACTTTCGCTGAAGCGCCTGCGAATGCTTTCGAGGTATGCCTGCAAATATTCGTAGGCATCATCGTCTATGGTGAGGGCGTAGCCGCCCAGATTGATATTCAGAATCTTATTCATAATCCAAAGTTATACCATGATTCGCTTGATGTTGTAAGGAACAGGATCGGTTTTCCATTGAATTCCATCCGGTTTACACACAAAACCCTGCGACGTGAAATATAAGGGTTGAGTTGGTTTAACTGTTAATTATCAGCCTGACTGCGATGCCCGTTTTGCAGGGTTTGATCGACGGACTGCACGAGCTGCTGCCAGCTGGATGAGAGGCTTTCGAGGATTTTGCTCCCCAATTCCGTGATTTTGAAATATTTGCGCGGTGGCCCGGAGTTGCTTTCACGCCAGGTATATTCGAGCAGGCCGTCATTTTTGAGGCGTGTAAGCAGCGGGTACAGCGTACCTTCCACCACAATAAGGTCGTTGGCTTTGAGCCGGGCAATAATATCGCTCGGATACACCTCATCCTCTTCTATGATGGCTAAGATGCACAGTTCCAACACGCCTTTGCGCATTTGTGCTTTTGCATTTTCCAAATCCATATTTTTCAATTATTAAGTAGGTGTTCAAAATTTTCTGCTTCTATGTCAGATAAGTAGGCGCACAAAATCAGGTACGACTAAATCTTCTGTAACTCATTGATTTACATTGCATTTTGTCTTTTGCAATTTTGCCTTTTTACTTACGGCTCCCTGGCAATATTTGCTTGTTTGCAATTTGTAATATTGTATTGTCATTGAACGGTTTTTGTGACAAGTGAATCCGGGCGATTAGTTACCGTATCCTGCGAGAGCGACCCGACTTTGACTTTGCCCTTGGTCACCCTGGGGCTGATACTCAGCATCCGGGGAGAAAACCGGGAGACATCCACACCGCCCACAGTAGGCTGCCCGGAGGAGTCCTGATTGGCCGCGTATAAGGTCAGCATCGTGGCGGCAAAACTGATGATGACGAAAGCGATTTTCAATTTGTTTTGCATAGTATTTACTGTTATTCATTAGTTGGTGAGGCAAAGATAGTGGTACTGGATGGTTCTTTGCAATACATAGAACCTACCTTAGCCGGGTACTCGGCTGTCTTATTTTATAAATAATTGATTTTTAGGTAGTTGTGCTAAAAAATAATTTTAACTTTTTTAAAAAAAGTTAAAAAAACGCCCTGTGCGTAGGGTTACTGGGCGTTTGGGAAGGTGTTTTTGGCCGTTGTTGGCGTCCCGCTAACAACTAAGTAATTAC
>JAYSZC010000795.1:0-1305 GCA_043738235.1 Lewinellaceae bacterium
GGCCGGACAACCCCGATATTAACCGCTGGTTAGATAAGGCGAAAAGTGCCGTTCGCGCTCAGAATAACCCGAAAAGCACAGTAGTACTGAACAGCGAAATATTTATCGGCCGGGATGAATTGAAGTTGAAACTGGCGCGGAATTTCAGAAACAAACAATCCTGGGTGATGCAATTAAAGGGCAAGCCCCGCTCCGGTGTTTCCTATTGTTTTAAATATTTTAAATACAAGGAGAGCCTGGTTGCAGACCTTAAAGTGCGGGAAATCAGCATCAAACGGTTATATGAAGACAAGTTAAGCGCCCTCGACGCGGAAAATACGGCTATCAACGCCAACGATCCGAGTACAGGTTTGCTGGATTCCCTCGATCTCGCCATGGCCATCAACGATATTCTTAATCTCCAACTGGATTTCCCGGAAGACAAATTCAAGAGCCAAGTTTTTTTGAACCGTTTTATCGGCGCAATGAATGACAAAAGCGGTCGATATCTGTTGTTTATCGATCATTTTCAGCGAGAAATTGAAATGCTTACCGAGGCGGCTAAAAGTTTTATCCGTGGGCTGGCATGGGCTACCCGTAGTATTAACAACCTATACATTGTAACGAGTTTTCCCGAAATGCTCGATCCTAATGATGTCAACGTATTGGATGTTATCGAAACGGGTTCATTTACGGAAAACGAATTGCGGGATTTTCTGCGCAACCTCTACGAAGAATTGCCGCATTATACCGGTTTGCCCAATGAGGAAGGCGGTGAAGAGGAGTTCATTCAAAAAGGCATGGAGTGGATTGGAAGTGAATTGCAACAGCAACCCGTCAATGTAGAGGCGGTCGGCAAAGAGGCTGCCGATTTTTTTATGGAAGTTTGTCAGCCGCAACAAGACCTGTAGCATGGAAAAAACGCATAAAATCGACTGGGATACCGTAAAAAGGAATCTCGATGCCAAAAAAAAGGCCCGGAATACCGATTCCGGCTATGGCCCCGTTTTTCGTACGGCAGCAGTTCGCCCCGTTTTTAACAGGCAGGAACTGCTTGATTTTATAAAAAAATCGCCTGAATCCGCCGCACGCCCACCGGGAAAGGAATTGGAGGAATTGCTGGAGCTGGCTGAACCCAGGTCGGGCAAAGACGACACCAGGCGCTGGCTTTCTGATGAATTGCGGCAAAAAATCCTGACCGATCTCGGTACGCTGCAGCGCATCTCTTCCTACATGCCGGAAGATGCCGCGAAAAGCAGCGATTTGCGCCAACGCTGGCTCGCTCGTTATCTTGCAGGTGAAAGACCTGCGCTCGACGACCTAAGT
>JAYSZC010000796.1:0-3191 GCA_043738235.1 Lewinellaceae bacterium
ATTTCATCGAGTTGCACGGCGACCGCTGCTTCGGCGACGACAAGGCCATTGTACGCGGCTTGGCCGACATTGACGGTCAGACGGTCATGATCATGGGCCAACAAAAGGGCACCAACACCAAGATGCGCCAGTACCGCAACTTCGGCATGGCCAATCCAGAGGGCTACCGCAAGGCATTGCGCCTGATGAAAATGGCCGAACGTTTCGGTTTCCCGGTGGTGACGCTCATCGACACACCCGGCGCATTTCCCGGACTCGAAGCCGAACAGCGCGGACAGGCGGAGGCTATTGCCCGCAACCTGTTTGAAATGGCGCAATTGAAGGTGCCCATCTTGTGCTACATCATCGGAGAAGGCGCTTCCGGTGGTGCACTGGGCATCGGATTGGGCGATAAAGTGTTCATGCTGGAGTACACCTGGTATTCGGTTATTTCACCCGAATCCTGTTCTTCTATCCTCTGGCACTCCTGGGATTATAAGGAAATCGCCGCCGAGGCCCTTAAACTCGATGCGGAAAACATGTTGTCATTTGGCCTGATCGACGATATCCTAAGAGAACCGCTCGGCGGAAGCCACAACGCGCCGGAAGAAATGGCCAATACCCTGAAAAGCCATATCAAAACGGAATTAGCAAAAATTATCGATCAGGATCCGGAGGAACGCATTATGGCCCGCATCAACAAATACAGCAACATGGGGCATTACCGGCGCCTGGAACCAACTGCCGCAGAAACACCCGCCAAGCGAAAAAAAGCCTGAAACCATGCTCGAAAAAATTCGCAGCGCATTGTTTAAAAAAAATCTCCGCCGAACACTGGCGACACTGAAGCGGGTACGCAAAAGCTATACCTTGGAAAGCGCCCGGACGATCGGTATTTTATTCGATGCTACTTTAGAAAAAAACAAGCAGGAAACCCTGGAATTTGCCAGAAACCTGGAAAAAAAAGGCAAAAAAGTACAGTTGCTGGGTTATGTAAAAGTCAAACAAGCGCCGACTGGTCTTTCCTTCGATTTTTTCTTTCAAAAAGAATTAGACTGCATCGGTACGCCGAAAAACGAAAAGGCCCTGGCATTTGCCAAAGAAAAATTCGATTTGCTGATTTGCCTGAATCCTGCCGATGAGGCGCCCTTAGCCTGGTTGGCAATACATTCCGAGGCAGCCATGAAAACCGGTTTTATCACGGATTATCCCAACGATTTTGATATGATCCTGGAAATTCCTGCTGAAAAAGGCATCCGATACTTTACAGAGCAATTACACCTCTACCTTGACAAAATTGTCCTCTCCACAAAATGAATCTAATCGAAAGGCTCAGGGGTACCGGCGTAGCGCTGGTGACACCCTTTAAAAACAACGGCGATATCGACTGGGAAGATTTGGAGCGCATCATCGAACATGTGCTGACCGGAGGCGTCGAATTTTTGGTCAGCCTGGGTACTACCGGCGAGTCGGTGACCATTTCGGAGGAAGAACAACGCCAGATTCTCGATTTTACGATCAAAGTCAATCGCGGCCGCGTTCCCTTGGTGGCCGGCGTTTTTGGCAGCAATAATACCCGGTCGCTGGTGGAAAAGGTGCAAAACTTCAACTTTGAAGGCATAGACGCGCTGCTTTCCAGCAATCCTTCCTATAGCAAACCAGGTCAGGAAGGCATATTTCAGCATTACATGGCGCTGGCAGAAGCATCGCCCCGGCCCATCATCATTTATAATGTTCCCAGCCGCACGGCTTCCAATATGGCTGCCGAAACGACTTTGCGCCTGGCCAATGCCAGCGACAAATTTCTGGGTATCAAAGAGGCTTCCGACGATATTTACCAGGTGATCAAAATCCTGAAAGGCCGCCCGAAAAACTTCCTGATGCTCAGCGGCGATGATTTTATGACCCTGCCACTAATTGCAGTGGGCGGCGACGGCGTGATTTCCGTCATTGCCAATGCCACGCCGCGGCTTTTTACCGATATGGTGCGCGCAGCCTTGCGGCAGGATATTGCGACGGCACAAAAACTCAATTTCAAATTTCTCGAATTGTACAAACTGCTGTTCATCGAAGGCAATCCTGTGGGCGTAAAAGCCGCGATGGAACTGCAAGGCCTTTGCAGCCGCGATGTCAGACTACCCTTGGTGCCAATGACGGAACAGGGCGTACATTTGATTATGGCAGAACTGGAGAAGGTGTTGTCGTGAGACGTGAATTGTGAGGGATGAGGAATCACCATTTCAACAGCACCAACCGCAGTTTATTCCTGAATTCCGAAGGTATCAGGCACTCACCCGCATTCAGTTGCAGGGCATCGCGAAAGCGCAGGCGCAGGTTTTGATTCACCGTAGTCAGCAGGCTGTTCCGGTCAAAATCGCCCAAGGGAGTAATCACATATTCGCTACAGGTATTTTCGTATTTGATTTCATCGTTGAATAAGAATCGCAATTTATCCGAATTCAGGAAAAGGAAAAAAGACGAAAAAGTGCCTTCGTCATCCTGCGAATATTGTTTTTTGTGCAACACGGTTTTCCATTGTGGCCTGCCATCGGGCTGGAAGCCCAGCACGAACAAATCATCATAATAGTAATCGATCACTAAACGCATCCCGTCCCGCCAAAACCCGCGCCCGGCAGAAGCGCCGCGCTGGAGTTGGTGATTGCGTTCCACGATCATCACAGCGCCACCATCCTGTCGCAAGACCAATTGTTTGACTTCGCTTTCGTCAATACCTTTGGTGTCATCGCCTACTTCTTTTTGGCGGAGTATGGAAATAAATTTATCGTCAAAAGGTTCATTATGAACCACTTGTGGCAATGTGGCGCCTGCGGTCATACGAATGTAAAATGCGCCGTTGGCCCGATCCTTGCTTTTTTCGCTGTACAAGCCCGCCACCACGAGTTGTTTGTTGATATTGTCGAATGCACAACCGGCAGACACCGTCAGGAAATTGGGCAGGGGCACCTGCGTCACCCGTTCTGCGCCGTTTTGCACCTGGAGAATATTAATTTTGTGGTCTTCCATCCGGCGATTGCGGTTGTTTTCTTCCGCTACCAGAAAAAAATCGCCTTTGTTGCTCAGCACCATGGCCGGCGGGCTGAACTCATCGTATTCCTGTTTCAGTGGAAAGGTTTTATCCCACAGCACCTGCATTTTATCCAACTGAAAACAAGTGGCCTCTATTTGACTGCGGTCGCTGGTGTTTAGCACAA
>JAYSZC010000797.1:0-3190 GCA_043738235.1 Lewinellaceae bacterium
TCAACCCTTATAAACCTTTATCAACCTTTTTTCACACCAGAAACGTCCGATAATCATCCCAGCGCGCATCTTCCATTTTCATTTCCAGCAATTCAAACAGTTGTCCATCGTACAGGGCTTCCAGCTCGGGTGCTGTGCGGGCTGTGCGCAGTTCGATCATACCGCGCCGCAATTGATCCAGGCGCCAGGCGTAGGTACGTTCCATTTTATCAAAAATAGCGGCGCAGGCGGTGGCGTGGTCTTCACCCCTTCCTGCCACCATCGCTTCCCGGAAAGCAGCAGAATTGCGGGCGATCATTTTGCCTTCTTCGAGGATGAAATAGGCGGTATGCGGCCATTGTTCCGGAGGAGGCAACAATTTCGCATACAGCACCAATTGCAGGTCTTCTCCATTTTGAATCAGTTCTTTCCTTCGGTTAGCGCCGCTCCATTTCAGGTCGATAATGGCTCTTTCGTCGCCTCGTTGTAAAACCAAGTCGGCTTTACCGCGCACCGGAACGGCTCCAAACTGGCCCGATAAAGGAAGTTCCGTGTCCAATACTTCCCAGTTGTTATTGCGCAACAGCGACACTAAGTTCCAGGCGGCATTTTTTACTTTATTCAAAAAAGCCTGCCGCTCCGGTTCCCGTCCATACAACAACAAAGTTGCGCCCTCCCGTTCAAGCAGGGTTTCGGCTTCTTTGTTCACCCATTCCTGCACGGCGGGCCGGTCAAAATCCGTTAATTTTTCTTTCAGCAGTTTTTCAAAAAAACGGTGTGAAAGGCTGCCCAGCAAAGTATTGTCGCCAGTCACGCTAAGCAGGCTCGACGGGTACATTTTTAATTGCTGCCGGAAAAACCAGCGGTGCGGAAAATAAAACAGGCTGTCTAAGTTGGTGGGCGTTTCGTACTCGCTTTCCAGAACCAGTTCAGGGTGGCGAAGGAGCAGCTGCGGGCGCATACGGTCTGCCTGCCGAACGGGTATCGGTTTGGTTTCCGGTATTTTCAAAATGTCAGATAAACGGGCGCGACTCTGTACATCATCGAGCGAAAAAACCAGGTCGCGGAAGAACGGAAATGCAGCCTCTATATCGCCCAGCAACAAGTTAGGTACAGCTTCGGCGCCGTCTGCCTGATCCGGCACGACCAGGATGAGTTGTTTCGCAGCCAGCAGTACCGGCTGCATTTGTCGCAGGAGGTTCAAGCGCCCTTCCTGTTCTGGCGTATCCAGCACAACTCCTTGTTTTTCAAGAAATTGTCTTTCCAATATCTGCCATTTATCCGGCGAAGGCGTTGTGTTTTCAAACAGGCAGTTCCACCACACCAGGGTGTCTGCCGGCACAGCCAAAGCGCCCGGATGGTGTACATAATTGAAACGCCCCACTTCTGCGGGAGCAAACTGAACAGGCGATGGCTGGTAGATCGTGCGCACGATGCGTTCCAGTTCCAAAAACGAAATGCGTTGCTCGGGCAGTGCTTCCAACAATTCGCGGATGCGCCGAGCCTGCTCTGCCAATACCAGAAAGGAAGTATTGGTGCTGCCATTTTCCTCAAAATAATCGAGTGCCCACTCTTGCAGATACGCGTATATACCGATCGCATCGCGTTTGGGCGCCGTGCCGTCAGCCTTATACCGGCGGCGGTCAAACCAGAAAGCGTATTGTTTTCGTGCTGCTTCGGGCACTTCTCCTTGTTCGAGGTAACCAAACACCGCTGCAAACCAGGTATCGCTCATCAATCCGGGTTTCTCCGCCATCACCCGGGCAATTTCCAGCGACAGGCCGTAGTCCAGCGGTTTTACGGCCAGGGTCGCAAATTCCATTATTTTGAACACATCTACCGGCTCCCAGAGGAAGGCCGGCGCAAGTTTCAGTACCTGAAGAGATGGGCGTGCTAAGGAAGCGGAAAGAATACCCATGTTGGGCATTCCTTCCTGCACGATATTTTGTTCGAGTAGCAGGTTCATTTCAGGAACCAGAAAAACGGGCTTCAAGCCGGTTTCCGTTCGCAGCATCTGCGCCAAAGCCGTTGCGGCATCGCTATCGCGCCGGGCGCACAGGATGAGCAGGGAGTGATCGTTTTGCGGAGCGGATGATTTTGCCGCCGCATCCATCAACAGAATGCGTCGTTGCAGTTGTCCCAAAGTAGTGTCCCCATCTGCCGAACAGCCGGGCATTTGTTCCCGAACGCTTATGTTCCGCGATTTAAGTATTTTAATAAATCGCTGAATAACAGGCTTTTGCAATTCTTCCGGCTGGTATAAAATCAGTTTTTGCAAAGGGATATACCCTTTTTCTGCCTGTTCCAGCACAGCGGCAAACCGGTCGGCAAAACCGAACGCCTGTTGCCGGATTTCCGGGTCGCTGATTTTATTCCTGAACAATAATTCGACAGCCGCAAAGCATCGAAGCCGTTCCGGGAGTGCTGCATTTTCCTGAAAATTCCAGCCCGCCAGCAACAGTTCGTCGCGCCAGTTCAATAAAATGGCAGCGGATGCAAAACGGTCGGCGCCGAAGGAAGCAGCGTAAAAAGGTATTGCTTGTAGCAGCGGTTGCTGTTCGCATTCGGCGAGATACTGCCCCATTGCCTGGCGGTACAGTTCAATACGCAGGTAGTCCGTATTGTCTGCATAACCGCTCAAACCTAATTGACGTTCGAGCCATTGCAATAGTTTTCGAGGCCCGATCCAGGATTCTCCTGCGCGTGCCGCTGTTAAATTGGTATAAACGATGCCATCGAAATCCGTTCCAAAATGCAGTATCATGTCATGGCAAAAGTAGGCGCTTCAACCTTTTTCCATTAGTTTTGCGCCTCATTTTCCGCAATATTTTTTTGAACACAACATGGAGAACAACGAAATAGTAAAATCGAGCGACATCACGATCCGGGTAGGCCTGAATGCCGAGCAGGTGCCGACAAAAATAGAATGGGGCGCCAGCGACCGCAACAACGGCGCGCTGGAAGAATGTAAGGCCATTGCCATTGCATTGTTTGACAAAGACCACCGGGATACGCTGCGCATCGACTTGTGGACCAAAGAAATGCAGGTCATGGAGATGGACCGCTTTATGTACCAAATCCTGCGTTCTTTGAGTGAAACTTACCTGCGCGCAACCCAAAACAATGGCCTGGCCGAAGAAATGGCCAGGTTTGCCCAGCATTTCGGAGAAGTAACCGAGGTGGTTCCGAGGAAAGAGTGATTCAGTGGCAG
>JAYSZC010000798.1:0-8208 GCA_043738235.1 Lewinellaceae bacterium
CACCAGATCCAGGCTACTATTAATGCCTTTATCCTGCATTTTTTCGAGCAATCCCAAACGGTCACGGGTAATGTCCGCCAGCCCGAGGGTGTCTGCCAGTTTCATTTTCTGTTCGCCAGTGATGCTCCCGTTGTGTTCCCAGGCATCCAACATGCCGTTACGGGCGCTGGTTGTTTGTCCGAACAAAGCAGGTAATTGTTCTTCACTGAACTGGCCCGGCAGTCCGACCATCTGTCCCAGGGCGCTGCCCTTTTCCCGGTTGACCAGGTCCCTGGCAAAAGGGTTGTCGGCCAGGGCAGCATTGAGGTATAAGGTTTCTGCCACACTACGGCTGTCGGCCACCGTTTTGCCTAAAATACCCTGAAATTCCGGATGGTCGCTCAAACCGGACCGGACTTCTTGTTCGATTACTTCTGTCATACTGCGGTCGGCCAATGCGCCTGGTTGCAGGTTGAGTTGTTGCACGGCCTGTCTGAGTGCCTGATTGTCGCTGGCGCCCAGGGCAATCAGGATTTCCGTAGTAAGTTGGTCCTGCAGTCTGAGGGTAAGCATTGTACCGATTCCATGTTGGCCCAACAGGGTTTGAGTATGGTTGAAGATTGGCTCGAAAGGCATAGTGGATGTTTTTTTGTGAATGAGCTTAGCGGGAATAATGGGGGCGCAGATGACACGATCCTTTTCTCCGACGCCAACTTGTTCAATTGATGGCTGTGATTATCGAATGGTTTGATGGTCTTTCCATTTGTGCGGTTGGAAATTAGATTAGGTTTTCACGCTTCCCTGATATTTACCATCGTCCGCCGGTGGGGGGGTGAAACAATGGCGCCAAAACCTATACACCGTTGTAAAGGCCACTACCCAGAAAACAATAAAGGCGAACAAGCAAATGAAGATATACGTTGGTTTGTCTACGATCACTTGCATGAGTGCTACATAGATCCAGGCAGTCAATACCGTGACGTAAATAAAGGCAGACGCGACCGGCTCGGTGACCACCTTCCAAGCGTATTCTTTCTTCCAAAGGGCCATAAACTGTCCGCTTAGCGGAGGTGTATAGCCTTCCAGTAATTGTTGTTCGATAGCCTGCCCATAATAAATAAAGCTGGTGCATTTCTGGATGCCTTTCATCTCATAAATTAGTAGTCCCAAGGTGAGCAGGACACCGAACACGCCGATTTCGGACAGATGTTGCGTTATTAGTCCTTGTCCGTCTGTATTGAGCAGGCTGAAAATGGTCACGCCGGAAGCGAGGGGTAAAAATCCCAGCAGTTTGGCGCGAAAGTCGTCTACTTTCTGGTAGCTGTCGCAGATCTGGGTGTAGAGGGCTTTGAGGTTGTCTTTTTCGTCGGCCATGTTGATGTATATTTTTGTGGTGCCGGAGAATTTGGCATGGTCAATGTATTTTACAAATGAAATTTGGACTGTAAAGGGGTTGCTGCACGCCAATTACTATGCCTTACACTATTTTTTTCTCCTCGGCGTCTTTTCCTTTTTTATAGAGCTCTGTTATCTCCGCTTCGTTCAACAATTTAGTTTTCAATACGTCAAACTCCTCTTTGGTAAGCACTTCTTTTTTCCAAAGGGCATATAAATCTTCTATACGCTGCCATTTGTCCTTTTCTGCTTTCTGGCCAAACAAGGCGAGCGCCGTTTCTTTCAAGCGTTGGAAAAACTCTAAGGAACCAAATCCAGCCAGCATAGACAAAGCAATAAACGATACCATACCCGGAAAAGGAACTTTGCTGGCTGAATATTCCATCGTGACCGAGGTGATCATAAAACTGGCGACGAAATAAATAAAAAGGCCTGCACCGCCGCCCAGAAAAGCACGGGTATAGTAGGGTACCTGCAAATGCACCGGAAAATATTTTTCGTCTCCCCGATAATGCATAAAAAAGCCTCGAAGATTACATAAGACACCACCCAAACTGCCAGCCAATAGCATCATAAGCAGGATTTCATAAAAAGTGACACCGTCTGGGATTTCCTCTTTTGCCCCGGGTTCCGGTTGGTTGTGCGGATTTTGGGCCTCTTTTTTGGCGAGCGAATCTTTTTGCGCGTCGGTCAGCGTGGCGTGGCGTTGCAGCACCTGCTGCCTGGCCTGGGCAGAAGCCTCGATTTTCTGTTTTGCTTTTTCCTGCGCCAAGTATTTCTCCTCCGCTTTATTGAGCAGCGCGAGCATCCAAACGGCAAAAACGACGGTCAGGACAAAGTTGATGAGCAGGAGTGTTTTGAGCTTCCAGCCCTTGAGTTCCTTTTCTTGCGCCATGATATTTTGTGTTTTTATTGAAGATTTTCATTTTTGAATGCTTCTATTTCTTTTTTATAACCAATGATTTTACAAAAGCAGTCAACAGCGCCGACCGGGATGCCAGCGCTTTATACTTTCCTTGTTCGGTGATCGCAAAATACTCGGCGTCCTGATCGAAAAATGTGTTGACCTGTTGGTCTTCATCCTTTTTCTCCTCGATCCGGGTTTTGTTAAGAGCAGTGCCAAACAACACATCCATTTTCGACAGGCTAATCCATCTGGCCGGCCCAATGTTTTCTATTTTCGAACCAAGTTCGGCCGCCAGTAATTGTTCGGCATACAATGGGTTGGGCAAGCCGGTCTGGATATCGAACGCCATCCAGGGATGGTTCAAAGCTATTCCGGGAATGCCATCCGGCGGCAATGTGGGTAATATTCCAGGCCCTATGGGTTGAACCACAGCCCATTTTCGGGCGGCTGCCAGGGTGGCGTGATAAATCATTGGGTATTGGGGATCCGATTTGAGTAATAGCGGCAATATTTCTTTGGTATATCCCCATCCCTGGAAACAATTTTCAAGTTGGCCGACTTTTGCTGTAAAGACGACGATTTCCGGTTGCCCGAAACGGACTGCACCGGAGAGTAATACTAGTAAACGGGTTTCCCACCAGGCTTTGCCGTCTTTTAGGTCAATTACTACAATTTTGCAGGCAGTGGCGTGCCGGAGCGTGTCCAGAATTTCATTGGTGCTGCTGTCATATAATGGCTGACCCGGGTAGCCGATATTATCCGGAACAGCAAAATCGGGCGCCCCAACGCCGGAGCTTGTTGAAAAATCGAGTTTCCAGCCGCTGAATTCGAGTATGCCGCCCCGTTCGATCATAATATCCATCACGGCCAGCACTACCGGTAGCAGGCTGAACAACATAATGCCAATGAGTACAGTGGTTTCTACATTTTCCCCGGGCCATTTGCGATGATCGCGTAAGAGAAAGAAGGCAACCATAAACACTACCAATAACAGCAGTGAAATTAAGATGCTGTATCTCGGATGGAATGACCAGAATTTTACAGGTTGTTTTTGCATGGTTGGTGTTCATTTATATCATGGCTGTTTTTCCAGATTCACATAATCTTCCTGCCGGAAACCGGGTACGCAGACACACAAAAACACCAGGTCCTCCGCGCCGCTATTGCGGATAAGCTGTGGTGTGTCGGCTGGTATATGGACTATGTCGCCTGCACTTACTTGCCCTGCCAGTACTTCATTCAGGTACATCTTGCCAGTACCCTGGAGGATGTAATACCATTCATCGGCGTCCCGGAGCATGTGGTTGGCGGTCGTGACCCCCGGCTCCACCCGCGCCTGCGCGATGGAGGCTCCCGGATGCTGCGCCACATTGAATATTTCGATGATGTGGCAGCGTTCGGGTGTTGGGGATTCGGCTTGGAGCTTGGTGGGGTAGATGTTGGTTTTGTACATTTTATGATTTACGGTTTTTTATGTTTGTCAAAAAGAATATTTGGGACATCCAGCTTACCAGTATTATTAGCAGTATTGACGGCTTTACTATCGCGAGTTAGTAAAGGCATATCGGATGCTTTTGCTAACCCATGTAATGCAGAATCGGTTGTTCCTTTTTTATTTTTAATCATGATATCATATACTTTTTTAAAAAGTGGGGATTTGCTCAATTGATCAATAATAGTGCTCTCTAAAACCTCAATATTATTAGAAAATTTTTGTAGCAAAGCCATTCTTTCTTTAGAATTGCCGTTGTACTTCAGAAGAAATTCATACATTACTTCCGGTGTTACATAAATTTTATTATTTTTTATAAATTCTAATGCGTTCTTATCACCATTTACGGCGCCAACTAAGAAATCGTTATCGGCTAAAAAATGTTCCTTACCTTTCGGTTTTACAAAATGGAAATCGCCTAATTTTTGCGGCACTGCGGCCCCTGCAAAAACATCGCCCCAACCCTGAATCATAGATTTAAAGATGAATTCTTGATCTGCACGAAATAAATCGGCAGCATCATTAATATTGTAGCCCATCTCTAAATAACGAAGAATATCTCTCTCTTTCATTCGAAAAAACGCGGCACGATCTCTTGCAATATCTTCATTTCCAATTATTTGAATAAGGTCTGTTTCAGATGGATATGATTGAAACCCATTCACCGATCCATCTTCTTTTTTTACAAGTACCCAATCGGACCTATAATCTTTTCCTCCAATATGCCGAAAGCTAGGAAATGTAAATACCCCTGGACCGGCGTCCTTTAGTTTTCCCAATATATCTGCTGGGATTGTAGTCCATAAATCTTGCCTTACTCTATCGGGTGCCACAGTACTACTTCTTTTTTCTTGTTCTTCTTGAGCTGTAGGAGAATTAGAGGCACCTGTTTGCCCAGGAATACTAGTTGTACCAAATGAGTCTGAATAATAAATGGGGTTATTAGAAGCGTATAAATAAACATTTAAACCATCCCCCACTCCAATCGTATCCACCGCCGTCCACCTCCCCAGCCACCCCGCATAATACCGCGCCGAGTGATACTCCAACCCACTCTCCTCATCCCTTTCCATACCCGTATACCTATACCGCTTCGCCGCAGCTTTGATCACCGTATTCTTCGCCTGATACGCCGTAGAGCCGTACGGGTAATATTCTTCATACGTGATTTCTTTGGCATCATCGTTCAATTCCAGGATCGCCGAGCCGAGGTGGTTGGAGAACTGATAGCGGGAAAGTATCGTGCCCACTGCCTCCGGCGAATCATGTGTTGGAGGCCCGGTACTAAGATTTTTGGTTTCAATTAAAGCAATGCGCTGCTGGTCGTCCATCAGGTGCAGGCTTTCCCGCTCCAGGCTGATATTGTCATTTGCATCGTATTCGCGGTACAATTCAAAACCACCCAGGTACAGGCGTTCGGTTTTTATACCGTTTTTGATAACAATCTTGCGGGTGCGTTGTCCGGAGGCATCGTACTGGTACCAGGCTTCCTGGGAGGACTGGTTTTCAGGGCCGGGCGCAATCCGAATATGCGAGAGTTCATCCTTGGCATTCCAGTCCATGAGTTGCAGATGCGGCATTTGCTTCATGCTGCCGTGCAGGTCATAGGTGTATTTCGGTACAGCCCCAGCCGGCCTTGCGCCGATATATTCGTTGAGCAACCGGTTGTTTTTGCGGACGTTGGCAAGCACACCGTTTGCGACGCGGTGGGCATTGTCGTTGTTGTATTCAAAACTACGCGTCCAGCGATTCGTAAAGTTGTTGACCCCGGCCTTGTGTATCATTTTCAGCATATTACCCACCTCGTCGTATTCGTACGACTGGCGGTAATTGCGCATGGCGTTGCCGTTGTTGCGGATACCGTTGGCGAATTCCACCTTTTTATGCTCGTCGTAAGGGCCGGGCGCGGTGTTTTCAGCCAGTTCGCGCCCGGTCGCTTCTATCAGGCGATACATGGCGTCGTAGGTGTAGTTGCCGTGGGCTTTTACGACCTGTTGGGCGAAATAAACATCATCTTGGGCATTGTCCTGAATACTGGTAATATTTCCAACCGGATCGTAAGTGTATCGCAGGAATTGCAGGTCTTTATTGCCCAATGTCCGTATGGTGTGTAATTCGGATAGCCGGAAAGTATCCTTTTCATAAGAATAAATCGTGCTCACCCCGTTGCCGTACTGGATTTTGGTACGCTGACCTTTTTCGTTGTAATTGATATCGCTTACATACGTTTTCAAGGGGTTTCCCCGCACTTTGGCTTTCACTTTTTCCAGTAAACCGGCAGCGTTATATTCAATCCTGATCTCCGAAGCGGCGACGCCTGTTCCATGCGGGGTAGTCATTGTTACAGGTCTGCCCAATGCATCGTATTTCGTTGTAGTATTAAATGGCGTTCCCTGTTGAATGAGCGCAAGATCCCAATTCACAGGGGTTTGATAATCCACTAGAATTTTCCGGCCGGATTGTTCCAGGTTGCCTTTTACATCGTACCGGGTAAATGAGATGGATCCGGCAGTATCCTGCTGAAGCACAAGCTGACCGATCAGGTTGTTTGTTTGGGCAGTCTGACGGGCGTTGGCAGACATGCCTTTATAGTCGCCGTAAGTGCGCTTGTCAAAACAGCGTCCGTTAGCACCGGTGGGAGGAGTGGATTGATTGGCCTGCGTAAGGCTTTTTACATAACTTTTCAGGGGGCGGTGCAAGTCATCATATTGAAAATGAAACAGTTGCAGCCGGTCATCCCACTTGTACAAGGGCTTGCTCATACAATCGTTGAACATCCAGCGTTCGCCGCCGTCCATGCTGTCCTGGTACACCTGTCGGCCCAGCATATCGTATTTCCAGGCCATCACGATATTACCACGGGCATCCGCCACTTTTCGCTGGTTGCCTTCAATATCCATATCCACCCAGGTGGCATACCATTGATTGTTGTCATTGTCGGCGATACTGAAAAACGGGCGACTTAGAGCGTCCAAATAAATACGGGAAGGCGTGCCGGCATGTGCCAGGGCTTTTTGGGCTGCATCTATTTCTTCAGCGGAGCCGGCTTGTTTTTTGGTCAACCAGGGATTTCCAGGTTCCAGGGTATCGTTCTGGTCAAAAATAATCTGTTCCCAAGGATTGAACTCCGTTTTGGAATAACTTTCGTCCGGGAAATCCGACCGTATGACGCGACCCACGGGATCGTAATGAAGTATGGGGGTTACACCCAGCATCCGCACGCAATCTTCATCTTCGTATTCGTGTGTATCGGAGAAATAAGGCTCGTATTGTTTGACAGGATTGCCTTTGTTGTTCAGGATGGTACGGCCGTTGCCTACCCAGCGCGGGCTGATATTCTGTACAATGACAGGGGTACACTTACCTGCCGCATTGCGCGATACATGCCAGGCGTCTCCTCGTTCTGCCTGTACTTTTTTCAGCAGTACCTGTCCTAATCCTCCCGTGTATTCGATGCTGATTTGAAGGAGGGAATTATTTCCGCCTGTACTGTTTACATGAATTTCCCGTGCTATGGTGGCTACCCGCGCCGGGGTTTTATTAAAATCATACAACAGGCGGGTAGTGGCTTTGTGGATATAATTGGGCGCCTGCGGTATCGGGTTAGCAAAAAAGACGTCTGTTTCGGCTTGTGTCAGGTATGGATTGGCGCCTGCCAAACTATCGCCCGTACGATTGACACCGTTTCCTTTCCCAATCATTGCAGTGAGTACTACCAGGCCGAGTTCGTCGCTCAGCGCTGCTATTTCATTGTTATTGGCATCCTGCATTCTCCTGGGCGTCAATGTGCGGAATTCATATTCCAGCACCTGGGCCGTATTGCCATGGGCATCTTCCGTGGCTTCCAGCAACAACCAGTAACAGGCGGGCGAAGCCTCCCGGTAGAATCTCACTTTTGTCTGGCTCCCCAACGGATCTTCATATCCGAACGGGCTATAAAAACGGTCTTTCGATTGGGCGACCGGATGGAATAAAGTCATGCCGGAACGTATCCACCAAAGGTCATCCGGATCGGTAGCCGGAAAAGGCTTGCTGACGCCTTTCATATCGGCGGAGCGGGTGTATTTTCCCTGATTCGTCAGGACAGTTCCGGTTACCCGGCCCCCGAAAATATCCTGGGCTAAGGGAAGCGTGTACGCCAATTGGTATGACTCAAAAGAGATACCCAATGCTCCGTGCGTTCCCAGCGGAAGCGATTTTGTCAGGTCATCGCTCCGGTACAACGTTCGGATATGTTCGATAAGTCGCTTGTTTTTACCGCCTATCGATAACGTTTCTTCATAAGTATTCAGATGAATCTGGTTGTCGTCAATAAAGTCCTTGAAATCTGCCGGTTTATAATAGATAGTATACAGAATTAGGGTTGTAAAATAACGCGCACTTACCTTTGTGGTATGAAAGCGTTAAGATACCGAGACATAAATGAGAAAAAGGA
>JAYSZC010000799.1:0-8188 GCA_043738235.1 Lewinellaceae bacterium
TTAAGTTACCACCTCAAACCATCAAACCTTCAAACCATCAAACTTTCAAACCTTTCAAACCATCAAACTTTCAAACCATCCAACCCAAAAGCCATCCAAAGCGTCAAGGCTTTTCAAAATGTGATATTACCATGATGTTTAAAAGAAATTTTTTATTCCTGTTGCTGCTGCTTTGCGCAGGCGGCATTTTTGCACAAGGCGAATTGAATGCCACCGTGCGGGTCAGTACGCCGCAGATTCAGAAAAATGACCGCCGCGTGTTCGATCAGTTAGAAGTGGCGCTCCGCGACTTTTTGAACAATACAAAATGGACGCAGGAGACATTTGAACAGGACGAGCGCATCGAATGCAATTTTATCTTTACGATCAAAACCGAGCAGGACAACAACGTTTTTGAAGCGGAACTGGCGGTGCAGGCAACACGCCCTGTATTCGGAAGCGGGTATAAAACAGCCCTTATTTCGCACCTCGATAAAGATGTGATTTTTACCTACGATCAAAATCAACCGATCGAATTTTTGCGCGATGCGACGGACAACCAGAACCTCCCGGCCATGCTGGCGTTTTACGTATACGTGATTCTGGGAATGGATTTCGATTCGTATGCATTGTATGGCGGCGAACCTTACTTGCTGACCGCCCAGCAAATAGTTACCAATATCCAAAACTCCTCCACCAACGGTGCGACAGGCTGGCGGCCCAATGACGGCGGCAAAAACCGCAACCGCTACTGGATCGTCGAAAACCTGCTTAATCCGAGGGTAAAACCTTTCCGCGCGGCAATGTACACCTACTACCGGAAAGGCCTGGATATGTTCACCACCGATATGGACAAAGGTAAAACATCCATTTTACTGGCACTGGAAGATGTAGACAAAGTGAGTGTTGCATATTTCAATTCCATGATTGTGCAAATGTTTGCCAATGCCAAAAAAGATGAATTAGTGGAAATGTGGAAACAGGGATCGCGCCCGCAAAAAGACCGGGTGATCCAGATTATGACAAAAATTGATCCGGCCAACAGCCCGCGTTACCGGGAAATTGGCATGTAAGTCAAAGGGCAAGATTACAAAAAGCAAAAAGCAAGAGGCAATTTTAGCATTGGCTCGAGTGGCATCTTTGCCCTTTGCTCTTTGCAATTTGCCCTTTGAATGAAGGGATCGTTTAACAATAAAACCAACATCACTCAACCCGCATAATGGATAGTATTATCACCGTTAGTCAGTTCCTGCTCAGTCTTTCGATATTGATTGTATTGCACGAAATGGGGCACTTCCTGCCCGCCAAGTGGTTTAAAACCCGCGTGGAAAAATTTTACCTGTTTTTTGATTTTGCTCCTTTTAATTCCCTTTGGAAAATAAAAAGAGGAGACACAGAGTATGGCATCGGCTGGCTTCCCCTGGGAGGTTATGTGAAAATATCCGGCATGGTGGATGAGAGTATGGATACCGAAGCCCTCAAAGAACCGCCCAAACCCTGGGAATTTCGCTCCAAACCGGCCTGGCAACGCCTGATTATCATGCTGGGCGGCGTAACCGTCAATTTTATCCTCGGCTTCTTCCTTTTTGGTATGATGCTGTGGACGTACGGGAAATCGTATGTGCCTACTTCCGAATTGAAATACGGCATGGCGATGGATTCCATCCTGATCCGCCAGGGCTTGCAAAATGGCGACGTGATTACCAAAATCGGCAATACACCTTTCGACCGGCTCGATCCCGCCATTTTTGTGGAGGCGCTGGTGCTGGATAATGTGCGCGACCTGACGGTTATCCGCAATGGACAGGAGCAGCAAATCCGTTTGCCGGAAAACGTGGCCGAGCAACTGACCGGCCAGAAAGTGCCGAAAGCGATGCTCATGGCGCCCCGTATTCCGTTTGTCATAGAAGAAATAGTGCCCGGCAAACCGGCAGCAAGCGCAGGCCTGCAAAAAGGAGACCGTATTATTGCTTTCAATGGCCAGTCGATTCCTTTTTTCGATCAGTTTGGGCCGCTGGCTCAACAACAAAAGGAAAAATCCGTCACCCTCGGTATCCTGCGGGGCAGCGATACCCTGCAAGTGCCGGTTACCCTGACAGAAAACGGACTCATCGGCGTCAAAACCCGGGTGGAGGGTTATTTCAAAGAAGAGCGCGAAAAGTACACTTTCCTGCAGGCCATGCCCGCCGGCGTACAAATGGGTATGGATTTCCTGAACAGCCAACTCAAAGCATTCGGCCAGATGTTTCGCGGTAAAATCGCCGTAAAAGACAACCTCGGCAGCCTCATCAGTATCGGAAAAATGTACGGTCCCGTCTGGGACTGGGAGCGTTTCTGGCACCTGACCGCCTCGTTGAGTATTATCCTCGCCTTTATGAACCTGCTTCCTATTCCGGCACTGGATGGCGGCTATGTGATGTTCCTGCTGTGGGAAGTTGTAACGGGACGCAAAGTGAGCGATACGGTCATGGAGCGCGCCGTTACCTTCGGTTTCTTCCTGCTCCTGGCGCTGATGATTTTCGCTTTCGGCCTGGATATCTGGCGACATGTTATTCAACGATTCCTTTGATTTAGTTATTGGTTATCAGTTATCCGTTATCGGGCTTTCAGGCTGGAATATTGATGACGTGCGACAATCAGTTCCCCATGCCGAACCAGATAACAGATAACAGATAACGGATAACTAATGGATTACTTCGAATTCTACAAATTTCCCCGCTCTTTTCAGGTAGATGAAAAGGTTTTGCGGCAATTGTACCTGGAACACAGCAGAAAATACCACCCGGATTTTCATACCCTGTCCGGCGAGCTGGAGCAGGCGCGTATGCTCGATTTGTCCACGCAAAACAACGAGGCGTTTAAAACACTCTCGGACCCGGACAAAAGGATACAATACCTCCTGAAAATCAAGGGATTGATAGAAGAAGGGGAGGGGCAGGGCGCTTTGTCGCAGGATTTCCTGATGGATATGATGGACATCAACGAAGCGATGATGGAACTCGAAATGAATTTTGATGCGGAGCGCCTGGAGGCTACCCGGTGTTCGGTGGAAGCGCTCGACCAGTCATTGCGGCAGGATATTCAGCCGGTGTTGGATACCTGGACGGAAGAAAATGGATCGGAGGCTGATCTGCTGCGCGTGCGGGATTATTTTTTTAAAAAAAGATATTTGTTGCGCATTTTTGAAAATCTGTCTAAGTTTGCGCCCGCTTAGTTGAAACAGGGCAGTTTGTGTTGTTGAAATGAAAGCGGTGCAGCGATAGTAGCATTGTTGCACAATGATAAAGTGAGCGGGAGTGGCGGAATGGTAGACGCGCTGGTCTCAAACACCTGTGACTTCGCGGTCGTGCGGGTTCGAGTCCCGCCTCCCGCACATAAAAGCGTTTCGGTTTTGCCGGAGCGCTTTTTTTATTGTTTACCTTCGCTGCGCTGAAACAGGCGTATAAAATTTGTTTGAAACGTAATGTCCGTAACATATTGATTTTTATTGCCTTTTACAATTTTGCCCTTTGAATTATGGCGCTTTTCCTCACCAACGACGGTTCCCACTCTGTTTTTTCCGAAACCTACGGAGTCAGTTACCATTCCAGGTACGGAGCGGTAACGGAATCGGCGCATGTGTTTATTGCGGCGGGATTGCGCTACAAAGCGGTGGTACAGCGAGAAATTGCCATTTTGGAAACAGGTTTTGGTACCGGATTGAATGCGTTTATGTCCTGGCTGGAAGGAGAGCGCCGCAACCTGCAATTGCGCTATGTGGGTCTGGAAACCGAGCCGATCACGGTGGAAGAGGCGCAGGTATTGAATTATGCCGAATTATTGGGTGTTCCGGAGCGCAGCGGCGATTTTCAGGCACTACACCAACTTACATGGGGCATGGAATATACTTTGTCGGAGCAGTTTCAGTTTAGAAAAGAAAAAATTGCCATCGAGGCTTTCGAGGCTATTGATACATTTGACGTTATTTATTTTGATGCCTTTGCCCCGCAGGCCCAACCGGAACTATGGACAGTCGAAGTGTTCGCCAGGATGTACGAGGCCTTGCGAACGGACGGCGTACTGGTAACCTATTGTGCCCAGGGCGCTTTTAAACGAACCCTGAAACAAGTCGGATTTCATGTAGAACGCCTGCAAGGGCCGCCGGGGAAAAGGGAAATGACGCGCGCAACGAAAACGTGAGTCGTGAGTCGTGAGTATACAATTGCTCACAGTGACCGGAGCTACTCACGATCCAGACTCACGACTCACCACTCACCACTCACGACTCACCACTCACGATTCACCACTCACGATTCACCACTCACAATGTCCTCCCTGCCACTTACCTACCGAGATATTTCCTGGCTTTCATTCAATTACCGCGTATTACAGGAAGCCAAAGACCCTGCCGTTCCGTTGCTCGAACGCTTGAAGTTTCTGGCGATATATTCGTCCAACCTCGATGAGTTTTTCAGAATCCGGGTGGCTAGTATCCGCAACCTGAAGAAAGTAGGCAAAAAAACAAAGGCCCAGCTCGACTTTGATCCCAGCGAATTGCTCAAGGATATTCACCGGATCGTGAACCGCCACCAGGAAGAGTTTTCTGAAATTTTTGAGCAACAGATCGTCCCGGAGTTGCGCAAGCAGCATATCCATATCCTGCGAAGACTGGATTTGAATGAGGAGCAGCGCCAGTTCGTGGAAAATTATTTCCATGAAAAATTGTTGCCTTTTGTTATGCCGGTATTGCTGGTGAAGCACCGCATCCGCCCCTTTCTCGCCAATGCAAACCTGTACCTGGCCGTACACCTGCGCCCCAAAAAACGCCCCCTTTCGGAAAGTGAATACGCTTTGGTGAAAATCCCGTCCGACCAGTTGCCGCGTTTTGTGGCGCTGCCTTCCAGCCCCAACCGTTTCGACCTTATCTTGCTGGACGATGTGGTGCGGCACTCGGTATCCTGGTTGTTTCCCGGTTTTGATATCCAGGACACGTATTCCATCAAACTGACCCGCGATGCGGAGTTGTACATCGACGACGAGTATTCCGGCGACCTGGTGCAAAAGATAAAGTCCAGCCTGCAAAAACGCCAGGTTGGGCCACCCAGCCGTTTCGTATTCGACCGGGAAATGCCCGAGCACCTGCTCACTTACCTGCGGGATACCTTTGAGATTCGCAAAAACGATGTGTTGCCCGAAGGGCGCTACCACAATAATTTCGACTTCTTCAAATTTCCCGATTTCGGGATGACGCACCTGCGAAACAAACCCTTGCCGCCCATGCCGCATCCTTTTATGCATGATGTGGCAGACCCTTTCAAGATTATTCGGGAAAAGGATCAGTTGTTGCATGTGCCTTATCAATCCTATGAGTCGGTCATCAACTTTTTTGAATGCGCGGCAAAGGATCCCACCGTCACCCACATCAAGGTGATTCAGTACCGAGTAGCCAAACACAGCCGGATCATGCATGCGCTGATGAACGCTGTGCAGGAAGGCAAACAGGTGTCGGCATTTGTGGAAATCAAAGCCCGCTTTGATGAAGCGGCCAACCTCGAATGGGGAGAACGCCTGGAAAAAGCCGGCGTTCGCGTACATTATTCCTTTCCGGGCGTAAAAGTACATTCCAAACTGGCTTTGGTGCGGCGCCTGGAAGGCGGCGAACCGCGTCTGTATGCCTATTTAGCCACCGGAAATTTTCATGAGGAAACAGCCAAAATCTACTCCGATTTCAGCCTCTTTACCTGCGACAAACGCCTGACGGGCGAGGTAAGCCAGGTGTTTTCTTTCCTGGAGAATATCAAACCGCCGTCCAAGGAATTTGAGCACCTGCTGGTCGGAAAATTCAACCTGCGCCCGGCATTTTACCTGTTGATCGACAATGAAATAGCTGCGGCCAAACGCAGAAAGCCAGCAAGTATCATCCTGAAAATCAACAGTATAGAGGATAAAGACATCATCGCCAAACTATACGAAGCCTCTCAGGCAGGCGTGAAAATAAAGATCATAGTACGCGGAATTTGTTGCCTCGTACCCGGCATCAAAGGCCTGAGCGATAACATCGAAGTCATCAGTATCGTCGACCGCTTTCTGGAACACGCCCGGGTGCTGATTTTCCACAATGGCGGGGATGAACGTATGTTTCTCAGCAGCGCCGATTGGATGGAACGCAACCTGAGTTATCGCATCGAAACCACTTTTCCGGTATATGCGCCGGAATTGAAAAAAGAAATCAGAACCCTGATCGACCTGCAACTCAACGACAACGTAAAAGCGCGCATTATCGACCGCAACGACCAGAATGTCTACCGCCGCAGCAATACCGATATTCCCGTACGGGCGCAACTGGAAACCTATTTTTACTTTAAACGAAAGTCGGAATAAGTTTTTCGCGCTGATATTCAAGGAGTTGAAAGTTTTTTTAAAATTTTTCAAAAAACTGTTGCCTATGTAAAAGGACTGCTGTTATCTTTGCCGCCGCTAAAAGAAAGAACAACGGTTCTGGATGGCAAATGCGGAAGTAGCTCAGTTGGTAGAGCACGACCTTGCCAAGGTCGGGGTCGCGAGTTCGAGTCTCGTTTTCCGCTCAAAGAAACCTTGCCATTGGCAGGGTTTTTTGATTTAGAGCTATTACATTTGTGCTACCCGCCCGGGTGGTGGAATGGTAGACACGCAGGACTTAAAATCCTGTGACCGTTGAGGTCGTGTGGGTTCAAGTCCCATCCCGGGTACCAATGATAAGGGCCTGCTCTTCCGAGTAGGCCCTTTTTTAGTCGTTAGTGCGAAGTCATCTGTTTGATAAAAATATCAAGGCAATGCTGCGCCAGGAAATCGAAGCGACCAAAGCGGTGGCGGAAAAGGAATGGCTGCTGGAAAAACTTTTGTAAAGGTGTTTTAGTGTTTTAGTATTTTCGTGTTTTGGGAGGCACATTGTCTAAATCACCCACGGTTCCCTTGAGCGAAGCACCTCTAAAACACCAAAACACTAAAATACTAAAACACGATACACGAAAAAATGCGTTTTTTCTTCCTCATTCTGCTGTCTTTTAGCAGCCTTTCCTCCCTATGTGCCCAACGCTGCCCCTGTAGCAAAAACCTCGATTTCACCGTTTCCAAAATGGAGCATAACTATGCCGGTTTCCGGGATAAAGTGACGGAACATACCCGCAGCAGCTACCAGGCGCACACCGATTCGATGCGTACAAAAGCCGCCGAAATTCAGAGCGATTCGGCCTGTATGCGATTGTGTTATAAGTGGGTACGGTGGTTCAAAGACAACCACATCAGCATGCGACCCTACGGCGCTTCCCAGATGCTGCGCGGTACGGCGCCTGCTTTTGCTGTTTCGGAAATAGACAGCCAGACGCTGCTGTTCACCCTGCCTTCTATGTCAGGCGATTATAAGATATTGGTAGACAGTATGTTGCGTACAAATGCACAAGCCTTAAGCAGCAAACCCTACCTGATTATCGACTGCCGGAACAACAGCGGCGGTTCCGATCAAACCTGGGCCTCCTTGAAACCATATTTGTACACGCAACCGGTCGTCACAGACGGACGCCAGTACTGGGCTTCGGAAGAAAATGCCGAATTCCTGCTTCAAATAGCCAGGAAGGAGGACACAGACAAGCAAACGAAAAAGTACCTGAAGAAAGTTGCCGCCGAAATGAAAAAACGCCCCGGCGCTTTTGTCGGCACCATGAACGCGCGGCGCGACCGGCCTTCCGCTATTTTACCCTATCCGAAAAAAGTAATTATTCTGGTCAATAAATATTCCGCCAGCAGCACGGAAAACCTCTTGCTTTGGGCCAAACAAAGCAAAAAAGTGACCATCATGGGTCGTCAAACTGCCGGGGTGGCCGATTATGGCAATGCCGGCGTATCGGTTGCACCCTGCCGCGACTGGGAACTCTGGACGCCCATCATGCGCTCCAACAGGGTGGCCGACGGGCGCGGCCTGGATAATATCGGCATTGCTCCCGATGTGGAGCTGGAGGAAAACGAACCTGACTGGATTGTGCGGGCCAGGGAATGGATGCAGAAGAAATAGTGTTTGGTGTTTTTGTGTTTTAGTATTTTGGGCGCTTCGCCTTTGTCGCCTCCGACCCCTGAAGGGCAATGTCGATGACTTAGCGATTTTCCAAACCACGAAGTGGTTGAATATGAATAGCCCCGAATGCAATTCGGGGAAAAATGTTCGAGTTTTAGCAACCCTGAAAGGGTTGAACAAAAT
>JAYSZC010000800.1:0-3177 GCA_043738235.1 Lewinellaceae bacterium
CTACTACTTTAAACAAAAAATCCCGGATTTTTCTCTGAAGAAAAATCCGGGAAGAATGATGTTTTTTATTCTTTGAAACCGCCGTTTATTTCTGAACTACAAATTTCAGCGTACGGGTACCTTTCGCTGTTGCGATACGAGCCAGGTAAGTACCGGAAGCCAGTTGTGGCATTTGGTAAGTCACTGTTTCGTCCAGCATGGAAGCGCGGTTTTCTGTGCGCACCACGCGACCATTGATGTCGGCGATGGTGATCGTAGCATCCGTCGGTTCGTCGAATTTCACTTGCAGGCTCACCACATCAGCAGTCGGGTTCGGGAATACCGTCAACGCAGTTTCTGCCAGTGGTTTTTCATCCGTAGTAACTACCAGATCGAGGTACATGCGCATCACTGGATTCGGATTACCTATGAAATTGCCGCCCCAGCCTCCATTAGCATAAAGGAGCGTGGTAACAAAGTCGGCGCTAACATTATCGTTGAATGCATGGAACACCGGACTATTTGCACCGACATAAGAGGCAGCGAGAAGATAGCGGCCGTTCGGCTCCAGGATCACACCTTCTTCCGCTGTATTCAGGTCATAAAGTATAGATTCATGTAAGTCATAACTTTCGGCGTCATCCGGAGCTTCGAATGCTCCTGAACCAACGACTGTCATGCTGGAACCATCCTCTTCAAAATTGTCAAAAAATACATCTACCGTATCATGGATTCTGAACAAGGTTAAATCGATATTGACATCCCCTGCCAGCAGAGGTGCATTTACAGCGTAACAAAATTCTGCGATAACTGCTTTGAATAATTCCGAACCCGGCCCCATGCGATAGTAGTTGCCGACACCCCAATCTCCGCCAGAGGCTGGGCGATATCCAACTTCCGGGCCGTTTTCTTTTGCAAAAAGAAAATCGGTCACTTCAAAGAAATCTCCGTCGAAGTTGTCTTCGTCATCGCCATCCAGTGAGTCGGCAAACACCTCATATCCCACTGCATACAGGCCCAGCGGCAATTCAGGTGCGTACAGGTTTTCTATTGTAATGGCACTATCCACCACACCCGGAGCCAATGCAGGTACAACAATGCTATCCACGTGTGCAAATCCCTGAAACTGACCCATTTCATTGTACTGCAAAACATAAGCATACACCCGCACATTGGTCTGGGTTGCGGTTCCAAGGTTGCTGATATACGCTGTGAACTCAAACGTATCCGTACCAATTTGAGATTCGGGCGTTGCATAGCTGGACACCGGATAGTAGAAATCAGTTACGGCAAGGTTGTGAGCCGGGGGTATAGGCGTCATATCTTCGGTAGACATCTGTACTTTGTCGAGTGTCCACCAGTATTCGTAGTTACCGATCCATTCCCAACGGAGATAAACAGTAGCCTGGTTGGCTGCAACACTGGAAATATCGATACTGGAAATGATAGGATTTTCCGAGAAACGGGTGCCGCCTGCGCCTGTAATATCAGTGAACAATTGAAAGGCAGTCCAAGTAGTACCGTTGTTACTTACAAAAAGTTGCGCATTTTCGTCTGCATCATAATCATATACGCCGATTTGATGTTCAAAAATTGCAAATACTTCGCTTTTGTCAGAACAATTGATCGCTGCAGTAGTTAGCTGGCTCTGGTGAGTGTCTCCCAGTTCGCCTGCACCATCAGAGTCAAGAACCATAAAGCCATTGGCTTTGTCTGTTCCCGCAAAAAGATCATAACCTAAGTCGGCGTGGCAATCTGTGTCGACGTTGGTACATCTTGCCCAAAGTACATTATTGCCGGAAGGGTCTGCCGTCGTCCAACCTGTAGGCAATCCGGGGTTATCAAACAATTGTGTGTAAAAAACCTGCGCTTGCACACTGCCAAAAAAGGCAATCAGTGCACATACAGTAAGAAGTTTGGTAACAAAGTGTTTCATGTTAAGTGTTAAGTTTTAGTCTTAGAAAGACGGTAAAGATAAAAGGATAAGAATCGATTCCGGTTATAATCAGTCAAAATGACGTGATTTTGCTTAGATTGTCCAAAGTAACAAGTAGGGGAAAAAGGAAGTTTGGAGCCACAAACCTACTTGTTTAGATTTTTATTCGACCCAAAATCGCCGAAAAACATATTTGAGCGTCCCAAAATATTTTTTCATCGTTACTGCCCGGATTTTTTCACCTCTTTTTGCCAGGTATCCTTTAAGGTAACCGTGCGGTTGAATACAGGTCTTCCGTCCCTGCTATCCGGATCGACGCAAAAGTAGCCCAGGCGGGTAAACTGGAATTTTTCACCTGCCGTTGCTTTGGACAAGGAAGGTTCAATCAAGGCATTTTCAATGACTTTCAGCGAATCAGGATGAATGGTTGCTTTAAAATCTTCTTCAGCAGCCGGATCCTCCACCTGAAACAAACGGTCGTACAAGCGCACTTCGGCTTTTTGGGCTTGCGCAGCGGAAAGCCAATGGATCACGCCCTGCACTTTCAGGCCGGAAGTATCCTGGCCGGAGCGACTTTCCGGCACGTAGGTGCAATGCACCGCTGTTACATTGCCGGCGCCGTCTTTTTCCACCGATTCACAACGAATGATAAAGGCTGATTTAAGGCGTACCATGCTACCCGGTGAAAGGCGGAAATATTTTGGCGGCGGATTTTCCATAAAATCGTCCTGTTCAATATACAGTTCCCGGGAAAATGCCAGTTCGCGGGTACCCGTCGTGGGGTCTTCCGGGTTGTTTTCCGTTTGCAGCCATTCCGTTTTCCCTTCCGGGTAGTTAGTAATGACCACTTTCAAGGGATGTAACACCGCAAAACGCCGCAGCGCTTTTTTATTCAGGTCTTCGCGGATACAGAATTCGAGCTGCGACATCTCCACCATGTTGTCGCGCTTGCCCAGCCCAATGCGCTGGCAGAAATCGCGGATGCTCGCGGCCGTGTAGCCCCGGCGGCGAAACCCGCTGATGGTGGGCATCCGCGGGTCGTCCCAGTCGCGCACGTGGTTTTCTTCCACCAATTGGCGGAGCTTGCGCTTGCTGGTGACGGCGTACGATACATTGCGCCGGGCAAACTCATATTGCCGGGAGGGAAAAATGCCGAGTTGTTCGATGCACCAGTCGTAGAGATCCCGGTGCGGCGCAAATTCGAGCGTACAGATCGAGTGGGTGATGTATTCGATGCTGTCGCTTTGGCCATGCGCCCAATC
>JAYSZC010000801.1:0-1297 GCA_043738235.1 Lewinellaceae bacterium
CTTCGACTAATAATTCCGTTTTAAACAGAATAAAGTCCTTGGCATGGTCGGTGGTAAATTTGCTAAATGCCTCACCACCAAAGGTTTGCACGTAGGAATCTGGGTCGTGGCCGTCGGGCAGTAAGCAAATGCGCACATTCAAATCCTGCTCCAAAGCCAGGTCGAGTCCCCGCAAAGCCGCTTTGATGCCCGCTGGGTCGCCGTCGTACAGGATTTTCAGGTTATTGGTGTTGCGTTTGATGAGTTGCAACTGGCCTTCCGTCAGGGAAGTACCCGAAGAAGCCACTACATTTTCAATGCCCGCCTGGTACAACGAAATCACATCCATGTAGCCTTCGACCAACAAGCATTCATCGCGCTGACGGATCGCTTTTTTGGCCTGAAAAGCGCCGTACAGGGTTTTGTTTTTTACATAAATCTCCGTTTCCGGGCTGTTGATGTACTTGGGGATCGTTTTGTCGGAAGACATCGTGCGGCCCGCGAATGCCGCAATTTTCCCGGAAATATTATGGATGGCAAACATGACGCGGCCCCTGAAAAAATCGCGGCTGCCGTCCTGGCTGCACAAACCTACTTTTTTGACCAGGTCGATATCATGACCGGATGCCTTGGCACGGCGCACCAGCAGGTCGCGTTGTTCGGGAGCGTACCCCAGGCCGAATGCGCGGATGGTGTCTTCGCGCAGGCCCCGTTGTTTGAAATACGCCAGCGCAACGGATTTGCCTTCGTCGGTTTCAAACAACTGCTCCTGAAAATGTTTCAGGCCAAATTCATTGACGATGTACAGTGAGTCGGAGAGTTGGATTTCGGCCATCTGCTCCGGCGTGCGCTCCATTTCCTGGATTTCGATATGGTATTTCCGGGCCAGCCAGCGCAGGGCATCCACATACGTCAGGTGTTCGTGCTCCCGGAGAAAAGTAATCGCATCGCCGCCTTTACCGCAACCGAAACATTTGAAGATGTTTCTGGTCGGGTTTACGTTAAAAGAGGGCGTTTTTTCGCCGTGGAAAGGGCACAAGCCAATCAGGTTCACGCCGCGTCTGCGCAGGGTGACAAAGTCTTCAATGACCTCCTCGATGCGAACGACATCGAGTATTTCCTGGACTTGTTTGGGTGGTATCATCTTGGGTGGCGAAGATACGATTCACTTTAACCTAAATAGAATTATGGGAAGGGGGTGCAATGTATTTTTTTGAATTAAACAGCCTTTTTGGATATTTGCTTTCTAAAATACTTACATGGAAATTCTCATTCAACCATATACACATGTTTCTTTTGGAGAAACGCTCAACCGTGC